>NZ_JACGWD010000011.1:0-77853 GCF_014077565.1 Pseudoalteromonas sp. 5Ae-yellow | reverse complement strand
TTTAGGCAAGGCAGAGCCTATACAGTGTGGTTATTCCCCATAAATAGGCGATAACGTAGCATTAATGCCAAACAGGCGCTGCCCAAAGGGTTCTTCCTAGGGGCTATTTACTCTTTGTTGCTCGGTTCTTACTTAGCCCACTAGGTTACAAACCTCGCGCCGCGATTAAATAGCCCCTAGTTTGAACAAATTTTAATCCGCAAAGATCAACGGACCCTAGGGCGTGTTGACCTTTCGTGGGTTAATTTGCAGCAGTCTGTTTGGTATTTAGGCCAGGCAGAGTCTATGTAGTGTGGTTATTCCCCATGAATAGGCGATAACGCCGCATAAATTCCAAACATGCGCTGCCCTTTGGGTTCTTTCTAGGGACGATCAACTCTTTGTTGCTCGGTTTTTACTTAGCCCACTAGGTTACAAACCTCGCGCCGCGATTTAATCGCCCCTAGATTGAACAAATTTCAATCCAAAAAGATCAACACGCCCTAGTGTTCCCTTCTAAAATACTAATCAAAACAACATTAAAACTCCCTTTTATATCCCACGTAAAATACAGTAAACGATTGAACCAAAATATGAACTCGGCTATGGTTTATTTACCAATAAAAATAAATAAAAAACGAGTTAACCTGCTGCTTGTTAGCTGTTTCGAGGGATTGCATGTTTTTTTTGAGTAAATTATTTTGTTGGGAGCGAGGTAGGCAAAAGTCAGGCTACGATAAAATGTTGATTTGTGGTGCTACGTGGCCAATTAAATTTGATACATATTTGCTTAAATTCCCACAAGGAAGTGAAATAGCACCACACACAGACAAAGTTGAATCTGGTAAACACTATCGGTTGAATATAGTGCTTAAAAAAGCAGATTTGGGTGGTGAGTTTATTTGCAGTAATCCGATATTTGAAACAAAGCGAATTAAGCTATTCCGCCCTGATGTAAGTGAGCATCAGGTGTCAAAAGTTATAAAAGGTAATAGATATTTACTCAGTATTGGGTGGATAAGAAGGAGCTCTAAATGCTAGATTTAAGACCTAATTGTGAATGTTGTGATAAGAATCTACCTGTACAGTCCACTGAGGCTTTTATTTGTTCTTTTGAATGCACGTTTTGTTCTAGCTGTGCTCAAGCGCTGTTAAATAACGTGTGCCCAAACTGCTCAGGTAATTTGGTGCAGCGGCCAATTCGCCCTTTGGCTGCACTAAAAAATTACCCAGCATCGACTAAACGGGTATTAAAAGAAAGTGGTTGTGCGCCAAACACATAAAAACATAAAGTATAATAATTACATTTTCTGGGTATGGAGCTCTGATGAGAAAACCCTTTGAATTTACCGTTAAGTCAATCGAAGTTAAAATAATTAACTCTTGGTTTAGTGGTGCTAAATTATATGTAAATGGTAACTTACGAGATACTGCCAGAACTTTGTTCGCTTTTAGGAATAATACTTTACTATCTGCAAATTTAGGTGAGTTGGGTGTTCTAGAAATCAAGCCATTATCGGGTTTAATTACCGTTGAAATGGATGCATATTTGGTCAATGATACAAATATTCAGCATGTATATAGCTCACATAAACGCCTTAGCCTAAAAGAGCAAAGGGCAGCTCGATAAAGCTACTTTAAATAACGTATATTCCTGTGTTTTCCTGCATTTACCTGCCTTCAGTAATAACCTCCAAATGACTTTGAGGAGGTTTAAGCCCCTAAGCATACCAAGTTAATATACTTGGTTTACTCAATTACCTTAAAATCACTCACACTCTTTCACATAAAGTAAAAGCGCGCTGTACATTACACTGAGTGCTTTTCTTACATCGCTGTCGATAACCGCTTCTGCTGGGTGATGGCTTATACCGCCTGGGCTGCGTATAAATAACATGCCAACGGGGCATATAGGAGCGATTGCCATTGCATCGTGCCCAGCGCCTGAGGCAAGTGAAGGCGATGCTTGGTTATTGAGTTTACATGCGCTTGAAAACAAATGCTGAATAGTGGTGTCGCACGCTACGGCATCGGCGGCATGCGTCCATTGCCAATCAAGCGTTAAACTGCGTTTGCTTGCTATAGATTGTGCACTGCTTTGTATGGCGCTTAGTAAATTAGCGAGATCGGTGTCGCTTTGTGCACGTGCGTCTAGGCTTATGGTTGTTTTGCCTGCAATCACGTTTGTAGCCCCAGGGCGAGACTGTATTTGCCCTACGGTGGCTACTTCGCCATTACTCGCACTTTTTGCTAGTTTTTCAATTTCGGTTACTAATTCAGCGCAGCCTGCTAGTGAATCCTGACGTAAATTCATAGGGGTTGTACCCGCATGACCGCTTTGGCCTGTTAGGGTAAGCATGGCGCGTTTTGCCCCTGCAATAGCCGTTACAACGCCTAACGCCTGATTAACCGATTCGAGTACAGGACCTTGTTCAATATGAGTTTCCCAGTAACCTAGTAATTCGTTTTTGTTTAGTGCGGCCTTTGCGTAGTCGTTAGGGTTTAGGCCAAAGTCGAGCATGGCTTGGCGCATAGTTATGCCGTTTGTGTCTTCAATGTTTAGCCACTGTGGATCAAATTCGTTAGCGAGGGCTTTTGAGCCAATTAAAGTTGTGGCAAATCGGGTGCCTTCTTCATCGCAAAAGCCCACTACATCTAAATGAAAGGGCAGGTCGAGCTTTAACTTATGTGCAAGCGCTGCAATTTCTATCCCCAGCAGTACACCTAAAATACCATCAAACGCTCCTGCGTTTGGTACTGTGTCGAGGTGCGATCCTATAATTAAACGTTTAGCATGTGGGTTTGATGATTTTAGTCGCCCCCAAAGGTTGCCCACTTCGTCTTGCCACGATTGCATGCCTGCCTCAACCATCCACGATGCAGTAACAGCGTTACACTCTTTGTGCTCTTTTGATAAGTACACGCGGTGAATACCGCCTTGCATTTGCGATAGTGCGCTGAGGGTTTTACAGCGAGATAAAGCGCGTGTTGCGTATTCATCAGCAAGTTCTTTGTCTAATAAAGGGCTGTGTTGTGGGCTTACAATCGTCATGCTAAATCCTTTTTTTATTTATAGTGAGCAAGGGCGGCAATGGCGGCTTCGCCTTTAGGACCTTTATAGCCGTTGGCATGTAAGCAGGCATCTAGGCTTGCCAATGTTTGTAATACGGCATCTTTACGGGCGTTGTAACCCATGGTGCCAATACGCCAAATTTTGCCATGCAGCGGGCCAAACGAGGTGCCAATTTCTATTCCAAAATCGGTTAGCATTTGTCCGCGTACGTGATCGGCATTAATGCCCTCGGGTATATAAACACCCAGTACGTTGTTCATTTTATGTGTTAAATCGCCAAATACATTTAAGCCGAGCGCTTGAATGCCTGTTAGCATGGCATCGCCATGTAATTTGTGGCGCGCTACGCAGTTATCCACGCCTTCTTCAATTACTATACGGGCGCATTCTGAGGCGCAGTACAGCATGCTGGTGGCTTCGGTATGATGATTTAGGCGCTCCTCTCCCCAGTAATTCATGATCATACCTAAATCAAAGTAGTTTGAGCGTACAAAGGGCTCTGTGCCGTCGATATGATCGGCCGTGCGAATACCTGCCTCTACCTTTTTACGTTTTTGGATCCACTCGGCGCATTTGTCGCTCAGTGTCAATGGCGCTGACCCAGAAGGTCCGCCTAAACATTTTTGCAGGCCAACCGAAAGTGCATCGAGTTTCCATTCATCGACAGGAAGTTCGTTACCCACAATAGATGCGGTGGCATCACAATAAAATAGTACATCGTGCTTTTGGCAAATATCGCCAATATGCTCAAGAGGTTGGTTCATGGTGGTGGATGTATCGCCTTGTACCATAGCAAGTACATGGGGTTTTACATCAACAATGGCTTTTTCGATTTGTTCTGGCGTAAACACTTCGCCCCACGGTACGTCTATTGTGTGCACCTTTGCGCCAACGCGTTCTGCTATTTCAGCAAGTAGGTGACCAAAGCGCCCCATAATTGGTACTAGTACTTTATCGCCTGGGCGTAAAATTGAGCATAATACGGCTTCAATACCTGCGCGCGATGTGCCATCTATTAGCATGGTCCATTCGTTTTTAGTTTTAAAAATTTCGCGGTAACGCGCCATGGTTTCGTTCATAAAACCGGTCATTACTGGGTCGTATTGACCGATAAGCTGCGCCGACATAGCACGTAAAACAAGAGGATCTGCATTAATTGGACCTGGTCCCATTAATAAACGCTGTGGTGGGTTTAAGGTTTGAACTTGCGTGTTAATAAACATATTTTAGGCTCCCAGAGTCTGAATGAGCATGCGAATGCCAGTTATCATTAAGACAACGGCAAAAGCGCGTTTTAGTTGTTTTTGATCCAGCTTGCTACCAATTTTTACCCCAATAGGCGCAAATAAAATAGTCAGCGGAATAATAAGAAAAAAGGCAGGGAGGTTAACTAACCCCCACGTACCTAGGGGAGCATCGGTTGGCGTTGTGCCAATACTTAATAAGGTAATAACACCTGGTAGCGCAATCAATAAACCAAAAACGGCCGCAGTTCCTACTGCAACATGAGCGCGTACATTAAATGCGTTTAGCATAGGTACGCCAATAGTACCGCCACCTATGCCAATCATTACCGACAAACCACCTACAATACTTGCCATAACGCCTTGACCAAATTTACCTGGCAGTTGTTTTACAAGCGCGGGTGCACCGGCTCTAAATAACATGTTTAAACTGACTAAAATAGCAATGCAGGCAAACATGAGCACTAATGCGTTACCGCGAACGGTATGAGCAATAATACTACCGACTACCGCCATAACTAATATAAACGGTGCCCAGTATTTTATTAGCGCAAGGTCAATATTTCCTTTGCTATGATGCGAGCGAATAGATGAAAGCGAAGTAGGTACTATGGTTGCAAGTGATGTGGCGGTGGCTATCATCATTGCCGACTCTGGGCTTACGCCAAAACCTTGCAGTAAAAAATACAGCACAGGTACGATTACAATACCGCCGCCTACACCAAAAAGTCCTGCTAAAATTCCGGCAAAAATTCCGGTTGCTATTAAGGCCGCTACTATTGGCCATTGGTTTATTATTTCTGACATTGTGTTCCTGCTGTAGTTACTGTTGCACGTCCATCTGAACGAGGATCTGTTGCAGCTTCAAGGCTTGTAGGTGTATCTAAAATAGCCCCAGCGTGCCCCATCATTTCGTTATTATTATCAACGCTTACCCAATCGTGGTCACGTTGATTTAATTCATGTTCTATATGAAAAACTAACTCTTTTTCAATTTTTAAATTTTTACTTGTATCGCCCCATGTGCGTCCAAGTAACCAACGAGGGTCGCTAATCGCTTGTTTTATTGATTTATTTCGCCATGCGTAGCCTGCAAAAACAGCGGCTTGGGTTTGTGGTTGCCCTTCACCGCCCATTGTTCCGTAAGCAAGTCGACGACCATCGCTAAACTTTGCCAGTGCTGGGTTAAGTGTATGAGCGGGCTTTTTATTTGGAGCAAGGGCGTTGGTATCTTGATTGTTTAAACTAAAGCTTAAACCACGGTTATTCCACACAAAGCCGCCTTCACTCATTAATATTCCGCTACCAAATTCCCAGTAAATGCTTTGAATAAAGCTGACTAATTGCCCGTTTTTATCTCTGGCTGCCATCCACACAGTATCGCCAGGCTCTGCGTTAAATGGCCATTTTTTGGCTTTGGCCATATCAATATTGTTAGCAAGTTCGCTTAAGCGATTATCGGTTAGTGCGTTTTTATAATCGTCTCCTAATGCTTCAGGGTCAGCCCAAAGGGTAGGGCGATGGGTAAAGCTTTGTTTAGTTGCCTCAACAATTAAATGTGTCCAGTCGGCATCGGTTTTAGCTAAATGCTTTAACTTATTTACGGCACCAATTATTTGTAGTGAATGCACGCCCTGTGTTGGCGCGGGTAAGTTGTAGCAATCAATACCACTGAGGTTTGCATTTAGCGCAGTAACTACCTCGGCTTTAGTATTTGCAATGTCACCTGCGGTAATTGAGCTGCCTGCTTTTGCTAAGTCGGCGGCAAATGAGTTGGCAAGTGCGCCTTCATAAAATGCGTTTAAGCCATGTTTTGCTAGGTATTCAAACGTTGCTGCAAGTTTAGGGTTTTTAAAATGTTGACCTGCTTGCAAGGGCTTGCCATTGGGTATGTAGAGGCTTTTAAACGCCTCATTGGTATTGTTAGCAGTGGCTAGTTTTTCGCAGCCTGCTTGCAAGCTTTTTGTAACTGTAAAGCCCTCGCGCGCAAGCTCAATAGCGGGTGCTAAAATTTGTGACAGTGGTAGTGCTGCGTGCTCATCTAGTTCAAGCGCCTTTTGCCAACCGCGAATTGTACCCGCTTGAGTCAGTGCGCTTAACCCGCCGCGCTCTGGTATTTGCGCGAGCGAGTTATAGGGCGTTGTATTAGTTGCTGCACGGCCGCAGGCGTCAATAGCGGTAGGCGTTTTTTGGTTTGGGTTATCGATAAGCCAAAAGCTGTCGCCACCAATTGAGTTCATATGTGGATATACAACGCTAATAGCAGCGGCAGCCGCTACCATAGCCTCGGTAGCTGTACCGCCTTGTTTTAGTATATTTATACCCGCTTCAGTGGCCGAAAAATGAGACGCGGTAAATGCAATGTTGTGTGTGGTCATGCCGGTGTGTCCTGTTTAAAGTGTGCAGCTAGGTGCTTAACGCAAGCAAGTAGGCTTTTATCGTTACCGTGGCTCATCATTAATGAAAAACCATACGGATGATCATTTGCTAAATCAGCCAGCGGTAAATGCACTTGCGCTGAGCCACTAAGCCCTGCAATTGCCGAAAGCGTAATAATTTGCATGCGTAAGGCGCTTGTGTCGGCGCCTAATTTAGGTGCGGTTGTGGGGGTGGTTGGCAAAAATAAACAGCTGTTTGTATTTAGGTTTTTAGCTATTAGTGTTTGCCATTGGGTTTGTACTTTTAGTGCTTCTTGTTCTTCTTGAACAGTTAGGGCAAGCGCCATATTAAAACGTGCCGCAATTGCTGGAGCAAACTGGGGAAGTTGCCCCGGCAATTGAAGCCAGTCTTTATGCGTTTTTGCGATTGCTCGCCCTTGCAGTACTCTAAAACTATCAGCAAGTTTATTTAATAAGCTGCTGTTAGGTAGTTCAAATTCTTTATGGTGCTTAAAATTAGGCTTGGTTTTTTCAAGCAATTGTTTAAGTGGGGCTTGTAAAACAGGGTCAACGAGTTCAAATAACGGCTCGCAAATAACTAAGGTATCAACGTTATTAATAGCTTGATTTGGTAGCAGTACATTACCTACATCGCTTAATAGCTCGGCGCTTTGGGTAAGCCAACCTATGGTATCAAAAGGCGGAGCCAACGGTATTAGGCCGTCTTTTTCAATCACGTTATGGCTTGGCCTTATGCCATATAAACCACAATAGCTGGCGGGTATTCTAATTGAGCCGCCGGTGTCGGTGCCTAAGCCAATATCAGCTAAGTTAGCAGCAACTGCAGCAGCAGACCCCATACTCGAACCACCGCAAGCATGCCCTTTTAATTTAGGATTTTGCGCAGCGCCATAATGTATATTATTACCCTCTAAGCTATAAGCCAGCTCGTCAGTATGGGTAAAGCCTATAAAGTTACAACCAGCGGTCATGAGCTTATTAACCGAGCTTGCCGTATTTTGAGCCGGTTTAGCTGTTTTAAACCAGTGTGGGTTGCCTGCGCTGTTACGCTCGCCCTTTACTGCAAATACATCTTTTACAGCTAAGCGATTGTTTGCAAGCACTCCAGAGTGGTTTGTTTGCCACAGGGTAGGACCGTGATTGCAAAATATACCTTTGTTGTTTTTTTTATCACTCATTTGCAGCTCATTATTATAAAACTGACCAAGTACTTACTTATTAAGTTAAGAGTGATTAAAAAGCGGGCTGGTTATTATTATTATGAATACCAATTTTATTAAAAACATGATCATTTTATCGGATTAAATAGCGCACTCACTGCGTCATTTTCTTCGCGTTATAATAGATCACTAATTTAATGCAATTGCTAAGGCTCCGCTTTTTAATCGGTAGTTTTGATTTTATAGTGCTTAGACTAAGCAAGAGGAATGCCATAAATTAAAATCCTGTCCAACTGGTCAGGTTTTGTTGGGTTGTATGAGATTTGTAAATGTGGGCTGTAGAAATAGTGAGATTAAAATGAGTTAAAACAAACCAATTTGGTGCGCAGATGCACCAAGTTGGTCTTTATTTATATGGTTTTGAGTGCTAAATGAGGGGCGTTTTACTGATGATTAAACCGTTAATATCGGCGTAAACCCAATCGTTAGGTTCTATGGTGGTGCTAAGCATGGTAATAGCTTGGTTTTTATCACCAAAGCCGCGCTTTAAGGTACTACGCGGTGTAGAGCCTAGCGCCATTACAGGTAAGTTCATCGTGGCAAGTATTTCAATATCTCGGCAACAGCCATTTATTATTACGCCTTCCCAGCCATTATTTAGGGCACGCTCAGCCATAATGTCGCCTATAAATGCAAAGCGTTTGCTCGCAAACCCGTTTATAACTAACACTTTACCTTCACCATTTTCATGCAATATATCGGCAGCAAAAGAGTTGTCTTCTGGGCAGGTAACGGTAACTACTTTGCCATAAAACGTGGTTTTTTTACCAAAGTGATAAAGGCCGCTGTCTGCTACTTGCACGTTATCGCGATGATCGTCAAATAAATCGGGTGTAGTAAAGGATGTCATGGGTTAAGTCTCACTTTGCTCAGGTACTTTAAGACCAATACCTTTTAAAATTATGTGGGCAATTGATTGCGTAATTTGTGCCACATCGGTTTCGTCGTACTCTAATTTGTTCATTACGAGTAAAACCTCAGCCTGAAAGTCGGCGTAATATTGCGTGGTAGACCAAATAGTAAAGAGCAAATGGTAGGGATCAACCTTATCCATTTTATCTGCGTCCATCCATGCTTGAAGTACATCAACCTTTTGTTTAACCCAAGGGCGGGTATTGGTTCTAAAGTAGTTTTGTAAATAAGGGGCACCGCGCAGTATTTCACTGGCAAATAAGCGAGATTGCATTGGCTGATTTACGGCGAGTATTACTTTGCTTTTAATATAGTTATAAAGCACGGTAGCTGGATCGTCGTTAATTGTGACGTTATCGAGCCCTAAGTTCCAATTAGCTATTATGCGGTCAATCACAGACTCGTACAGACCATCCTTACTTTTAAAGTAATACAAAATATTAGCTTTTGGCACCTGCGCTTCTTTAGCAACCATGCTCATACTTGCTCCGTCGTAACCTAATTGCGAAAACAATTGCTCGGCGGCATCTAAAATTAGTTTTTGGTTTTTCTCGCGTGTGGCTTCTTTTTTATTTGGCTTTATTTGTGTGGTCATTATAAAGTTTGCGTGTTTAACGTATTGATTGATTGTAGCTTTACTGACCAAAAGGTCAATTACTAAAAAGGGTGAATGCTAAAAACAAACGAGAGGTTTAAGCTATTAACTTTAGGGTCTGTTGAACTTTGCGGATTAAAATTTGTTCAAACTAGGGGCTATTTAATCGCGGCGCGAGATTTGTAACCTAGTGGGCTAAGTAAAAACCGAGCAACAAAGAGTAAGTAGCCCCTAGGAAGAACCCTTTGGGCAGCGCCTGTTTGGCATTAATGCTACGTTATCGCCCATTAATGGGGAATAACCACACTATATAGGCTCTGCCTTGCCTAAATACCAAACAGACGGCTGCAAATTTAACCTTGAAAGATCAACAGACCCTTATTGTTTAATTAAATAATTACTGTTAGTTTAGTTTCAAATTTACGAGTAGTACTTTAGGTTTAATATGGAGTTTTTAAGCAAAAATAAATACACGCTTTATGGAGTCGCGGCCATATTACTGTGGAGTTGCTTAGTTGCATTACTACGAGATATTTCTGAGTTGTTTAGCCCCATTTGTGGTGCGGCGGCTATGTATTCTGTCAGTGCGATATTTTTAATTTTGGTTATGGGAGTGCCCAAGTTTAGTGGTTTTTCGAAACGTTACTTGGTAATAGGTACTTTATTATTTGTATCGTACGAAATTTGCTTGGCGCTTTCTATTGGTATGGCAAACAGCCGTCATCAGGCAATGGAAATGGCGGTTATTAATTATTTATGGCCCACGCTGACTATATTGCTCTCTATTATTATTGGTCGTAAAAAAGTAAGTTACTGGGTTTACCCAAGCATGATCATTGCTTTTTTAGGCGTTGCTTGGTGTATTACGGGCGATCAAAAAATGTCGGTCGATACGCTTGTTACTAACTTTGCTGATAATCCTGCTACTTATTTAATGGCATTAGCTGCAGCGTTTATATGGGCTATTTATTGCGTAGTTACGCAAAAGCTGAGTAATGGTAAAAATGCTATTACGTTATTTTTTACTGTCACGGCAATGAGTTTGTGGGCGCAATATGGTTTTAGTAATGAAGCACCATTAACGTTTTCACTCAGCTCAAGCATAACGTTGCTATTAGCTGGTGTAGTAGTGGGGAGCGGTTATGCACTGTGGAATCAAGCTATTATTGGCGGTAACTTAATGCTTTTGGGAACACTTTCGTACTTTACACCGGTGTTTTCTACTATTATTTCGGCGTTGTATTTATCTATTACGCTGAGTGCTTCGTTTTGGCAGGGGGTTGTACTGGTAACAGTGGGCTCGCTAATTTGCTACTTTGTAACGCGAGAAAAGCCTAAACAACCTCAAATAGCGTCTGCAACATAAGACTAATTTTATTAAAAATAAGCCCTATTATTTTAGGGCTTTTTGTTGCGTGCAGATTATTTTGCATTATTTACCTGCGCTAGTAACTCTATAACTTTTTGTTGACCAAATGTTTGTGCAAATTGCTCTGCTGTTTGACCGGCTTTGTTTTGATGCGCGTTGTCGCAATCAAGTGATACGAGTGTTTTAGCTATACTAAATTCACCTCTAAAAATAGCGGCCATTAGCGCTGTGTTGCCACGGTTATCTTCTAGACAGGCATTAGCGCCTAAGTGTAAAAGTGTGTTAACCGTGTTTTTATTACCATGGTAAGTAGCAATCATTAACGCGGTGTAGCCTTTATTGTTGTAGCTGTCGATAGGAATACCGGCATCTACAAATTGCTCTATTACAGCTGTGTCGTTTGTGCGTGCTGCGGCAAAGTAATAAGCAAATAAACTATCGTATTGAGTTTTTGCAGAATGTTGGGTTTCAGATTGCGTACTGGGTGTTTGTGTATCTGATGTATTTTGAGCGTAAACGCTACTGGTAAAGCTCAGAAATAGAGCGACTATAATTAATAAATTACGCATAACAATTGTCTCTTATAAAAGAGGAAGGGTTTATTCCTTCCTCATGATTGTGGTTTAAATAGCTATTTAGTTGGGACTAATTGCTTTTAACTAGTTGCTTATAAGTTAGCGGCTAGTTGTTTAACCATTTTAAGGTCGCCGTTTACAGCTTTAGTTAAGCGTGTACCGTACTCACTATCAGCTTTGTAAAAGTGGCTAAGCATTTTGTGTTTAACACTGCTGTTTTGCACTTTGCCTAAATCGCCTGCTAGGTTATTAATTAGGTTTGTACGTTCTTGCTTGCTAAAACCACGGTATATAACACCTGCTTGTGCGAAGTTTTGCTGCTTTTTAATCGCAGCTTGTTGTACAAAGCCTTTTAGCTCTGTGTTACTTCTACGTGCAATTGGGTTTTCAGCTACGTTTTCTTGGCTTGGCTGGTAGTTCACATTGCTTGTAGTGTTACCAATATTCATTGCGCCGTCTTGGTTGTAGTTAACCACTTCAACTTTTGCACGGTTAATTGGCAGTTGCTGGTGGTTAGCACCTAGGCGGTACATTTGTGTATCAGCGTAAGAAAACATACGACCTTGTAATAGTCTGTCTTCTGATGGCTCAATACCTGGAATAATGTTTGCCGGTGCCATTGCTACTTGTTCCGTAGATTGGAAGAAGTTAGTTGGCATACGGTTTAGGGTCATTGTTCCTACTTTAGTTTCTTTAATGTCTAACCACATTTTTGTTGCATCTAATGGGTTGTAATCAAAGTCATCAAGCTGCGATGGATCAAGCGTTTTAATGTACAGATCCCACTTAGGGAAATTGCCTCTGTTTATTTCAGTGTATAAATCTTGTGTTAAATGCTGAAAGTTTTGGCTTTGTACTTTAGCTACTTCTTTTGAGTCAAGGTTATCAATACCTTGTTGGCTTACCCAATGAAACTTAACGTATTTAACATCACCCGATTTATTAATCATTTTGTATGCATGTACACCCCAACCGTCCATTTTACGAAGGCTTGCTGGTGTTCCGTAGTCGCTGTAAACCCACTTTAGCATTTGTGTAGAACCTGGTTCGTGCGAGAAAAAGTCAAATACACGGTTAGGATCTTGAATGTTATCAACCGGAGATGGTTTTAAAGAGTGAACCATGTCTGGAAATTTAATTGCATCGCGAATAAAGAACACCGGTAAGTTATTACCTACTAAATCCCAGTTACCTTGATCTGTGTAAAACTTAGTTGCAAAGCCACGTGGGTCGCGCAGTGTTTCTGGGCTACCTTTAGAGTGGATTACTGATGAAAAGCGAACAAATACGTCTGTTTCTTTACCTGCTTGTGCAAACGGTGCTGCAATTGTTAAATCGTCTAGCTCTTTTGATGCTACAAACACACCGTGTGCGCCGGTACCACGAGCATGCACAACACGCTCAGGAATACGCTCACGTGCAAAGCGTTGCAGTTTTTGAATTAGTTGCACGTCTTCTAGTAATACACTGCCACGTTCGCCAGCAGTAATTGAATTTTGGTTTTCGCCAACAGCTGCGCCGTTATCTTTAGTAAGAGTTGTTGCTGCGCTTGCCGGTAATGCCATTGCAAGTGCCAGTGCAGTTAGTGTTAATTTGAGTATTCATTGTCGACCTCATCTATTTAAAAGTGCCGGCAGTGGTGCAGGCTGTTAATCTGTTAACGATAGTATTAATTTTATTAACTTCGGTAAAACTGATTAATTAGATTGATGCGATTTGTAAAACAGATGAGATGAATTTGCAGATACACTTTTTACATTAATGTAATTTTTTTACTACGACCTTAGTCGCAATATGCTTTTATAAAATTTATTAAATACAAAGGTTTTTAGTTTTATCTGGCGGTATTTTCACCAAGCTGGTGCGTTTTATACTTACAGTGTGTTGACATATTCGTACAATAAAGGGAATATGCTCAACCAGTGAGCTTATGCCCATTACTGGGTTGCACTAAAAAGTTGCACAATATTAATCGCGCTTAACTCGTTATACTTAAATTAGCTAAACCAAACAGTTTTAATAAGGTGACAAGATGAATACTAACATTGAGCTAGTGATATTTGATTGTGATGGCGTTGTTATTGATAGCGAAATTTTAAGCGCACAAGTACTCATTAATATGCTTGTTGAAAAAGGCGTTGATATTGACCGTGCTTATGTACAGCAACACTTTTTAGGCTGCAATTTTAAAACAGTAAGCCAAAAAATAGCGGATGCATTTAATGTCACTCTTCCTGAAAGCTTTGAAGGTGACTACCGCGAAGCACTGTTAAACGAATTTGAAACAGGGCTAACCACGACTGACGGTATAAAAGACGTACTTAACAATTTAGCTGTGCCTATTTGTATAGCTACTAGCAGCAGCCCAGCACGCACCGCAAAAGCGTTGAGCGTAGTGAGTTTAAGTAAGTACTTTAGCGATACGGTTTTTACCAGCAGCGAAGTTAAGCGTGGCAAACCAGCACCCGATTTATTTTTACATGCAGCTAAACAAATGGGTGTAAAGCCAGAGCATTGTTTAGTGATTGAAGACAGTAAAGCCGGCGTAAATGCAGGAATTGACGCCAACATGCAAGTACTGCATTACAGCGGTGGGCAACATATGCAAGGCTCTGTTAATCATGTACACAGTGCTTACCCAAATGTTGATCATTTAACGCATTGGCAAGATTTTTTTAGTGCATACCCTGCACTTAAAAAGCAGTAAACACGCAGCTTTTTAAATACACCAAGTTTTAAACGCGATTTACTCGCCTTACACACTGACAGGCAAGCAAACGCAAAATATAAATGTAGATGGTTTTGCTTTACTAAAAATAAAACAAAACATGGCAAAACATCATGCGTTTATAAGCCAAATTATAAAAGGCGAAGTATTTAGGTATTAAGTACTTTGCTGTTAACAATAGGAAATACCATGGCAACGAGTCCACACACACAAACATTTAAAGATGTAAACGAAGAGCAACTTCCTGTTGCTAATAATAAGCTTCACGGCTGGAAACATTTTGCAGGGCTATATGCCGGCGAACATGTTGCGGCTACTGAATTTGTTATTGGCGCAACGTTTGTTGCATTAGGCGCTTCAACCATCGACATTCTATTGGGTTTATTAATAGGTAACCTGTTAGCAATGTGTTCTTGGTGGCTAATTACTGCACCCATTGCAGTAGAAACCCGCTTAAGTTTATATAACTACTTAAACAAAATTGCTGGTAACTCTATGACCAAGCTCTATAACTGGGCTAACGTGGTTATTTTTAGTGTTATATCGGCCGCTATGATCACGGTATCCTCCACCGCCGTGCGGTTTTTGTTTGATATACCTGCGCAACTTGATTGGTATCCAAATAGCTTTTGGTTTGTAGCCATTGTTTTAGCTGTTGGCTCTATTGTTGTGTTTGTTGCGATGTATGGCTTTTCTACGGTTGCTGACTTTTCGAAACTGTGCGCGCCGTGGCTATTTGTTATATTTATTGCAGGTTCGTTCGCGTTATTCCCTGAGCTTTCAAATCACGTATTAGGTTCTACCTCTTTAACTAGCTTTAGCGACTTTATGACCATAGGCGACTCCTCCATATGGACGGGCACCAATGCCGATGGTGAAAAAGGCATTGGCCTATTAGAAGTGATTGGCTTTGCATGGGCCGCTAACTCAATTACTCATTTTGGTTTAATCGACATGGCTATTTTTAGATTTGCCAAACGCAAAAGCTATGGCTTGTTTTCTGGTGTGGGCATGTTTTTTGGTCATTACTTAGCGTGGATCTCTGCCGGTATTATGGGCGCAGGTGTTGCGGTATTACTTAAAACAACCATTTCGTCACTTGATCCTGGCGATGTTGCATACCATGCATTAGGTTGGACTGGATTTGTTATTGTAATTATAGCGGGCTGGACTACAGCTAACGCAAACCTTTACCGCGCAGGTCTTGCTGCACAATCTATATTTGTAAATCAGTCACGTGAGCGTACAACCGCTATTGTAGGTGTTGTAACCGTGATTATTGCGTGTTTCCCGTTTGTATTTTCACAAATGCTACCGCTACTTACTTACGCCGGCTTATTAGTTGTGCCTGTGGGCGGTATTGTGTTTGCTGAGCATGTGTTATTTCCTAAAATTGGCTTAACACGTTACTGGGCTAAATATAAAAATATTACCCGCAGTATCCCTGCTATTGCCTCATGGGCACTTGCACTTGTGTTCGGTTTTGGCTTAAACGCAATTGATGTAATGTCGTTTTACTACTTGTTTATTCCTACCTGGATTTTCACTATCGTTATTTACACGCTTTTAGCTAAAAAATACGGTGCCGATGAAGATTACACGCAAGAAATTGCTGCAGAAGAGCAAGAGCAACGTGATATTAAAGAATATCAAACAGCACAAGCTAAAGACATTCCAAAGCCAGTAATCGATAGCTCTACATTTACCAAAGTTCTTAATGGCATATCGACTATTTCATTGGTGATTATTTTTATATTTGCCAGCCAAGTGATGTTTTTCAGTGACACTATGGTGATGTACAGCGCTAATAAGTCGCAGTTCGAAATTGCCTGTTTTATTTGTACTGTTATTTATTTTGTTACTGCGTACTGGTCGTTAAAACGCCATAAAGTACTCAATACAGCATCGTAATTACTTATCGTAATTTATATTTTATCTTTGTTTAGTAAGGTCACACCATGACACAATACCAACACACTGACGCTCTAGTTACAGGGCTAAACCAACAGAGCTTGGCTCAATTACCAAGCCATGTTGATACACCAACCTACGACCGTAGCGCAGTTAAAGCCGGTATTGTACATATTGGTGTGGGCGGTTTTCATCGTGCTCACCAAGCAGTGTATGTCAACGAGCTTTTAAAAACTCCGGGCTCTGAGCAATGGGGTATATGTGGTGTTGGCCTTTTAGAGGGTAACCGTGGTCTGCGTGATATTTTAAAGCAGCAAGATTACCTTTACACGCTTACTGTTAGACACCCAGACGGTACAATAGATAACAAAGTAATTGGCTCAATGATCGACTTTTTGTTTGCTCCAGAGGACAAACAAGCGGTAATTAATAAGCTAGCGCACAGCGATACTAAAATTGTGTCGCTTACTATTACTGAAGGCGGTTACAACTTTAACCCTGCAACGGGCGAGTTTGATTACAGTAATCCAGATATTATTAACGACATTAATAACCCAAACTACCCAATTACAGCGTTTGGTTACATTACTGCTGCGTTAAAACTTCGTAAAGAGCAAGGCCTAGGCGCATTTACAGTGCAGTCGTGCGATAACATTCAGCACAACGGTAACGTAACACGCAAAATGCTTTTAGCCTTTGCTACAGAGCAAGACAAAGACCTAAGTGAGTGGATTGAGCAAAACGTATCGTTTCCAAATGCGATGGTTGACCGTATTACACCGGTATCTAAAAAGAGTGATATTGATTACGTGGTTGATGCATATGGTGTTAGCGACGAGTGGCCAATTACCTGTGAGTCGTTTACACAATGGGTAATAGAGGACATATTTAGTGACTCTCGTCCAAATTGGGATGTTGTTGGTGCTCAGTTTGTTACTGATGTAACGCCTTATGAAACCATGAAAATACGTTTACTTAATGCAGGGCATTCTGTACTTGGTTTATTAGGTTCAATCCATGGCTACGGCACTATTGACGAAACGGTATCGGATGAATTATTTGTCACATACCTACGTGCTTTTATGGATAAAGAAGTAACCCCAAACCTTGAACCACTTGAAGGCATTGACCTTGAAAGCTACAAAGATACGTTAATAGAGCGTTTTGCTAATCCTAATATTAAAGACAGCCTAGCGCGTATCTGTAGTGAAAGCTCAGCTAAACTGCCTAAGTTTTTAATTGCCACAATTAACGAAAACCTAGTACAAGGTCGAGATGTATCACTGGCAACGCTTGTTATTGCTACTTGGTGTTTGTACAGCGATAAAGGTTTAAGTGAAAACGGCGAGCAACTTGAAATTCAAGATGCTATGCACAAAGAGCTTAATTCTTACGCGCAAGAGACTCAAACTAGCCCGATTGCATTTTTAAAGTTAACGAGCTTGTTTGGTAAGCTTGAGCATAACGAAACGTTTACTGCTGAATATAAAAAGTCGATTGCTGCGTTGTATGCACCTAATAGTAAAATTAAAGCCATTATGCAGGCTGTACTTGATCAAAAGAGTAACTAATTATGAGCATTTTAATTAATCATAAATCAGGCGAAAACGTAAGTGTTAGCTGTTTTGGCGAAGTACTGTGGGATTGTTTTGATTCAGGTAAACGCTTAGGTGGCGCGCCACTTAACATGTGTGTGCGTATTAACTCACTTGGCATTAAAGCCGACATGATCAGCGCTGTTGGTAACGACGAGTTAGGCGCTGAGCTACTAGGCGAAATTACTAGCAAAGGCGTAAGCTGCGAATACATTGCTATTAATAGTGACAAAAAAACTAGCACGGTTGAGGTAACGCTCGACAGTGGTGGCTCTGCAAGTTATGAAATAGTGGCAGACTCTGCGTGGGATAATATAGCGCTTACCGATGAGTTACTTAGTAAAGTTAAAAGTAGCGATGTATTTGTATTTGGCAGCCTAATTGGGCGAAGCGAAGCGTCTTTAGCAACATTAAATCAACTAGTTGATGTAGCAAACTTTAAAGTATTTGACGTAAATCTACGTGCACCGCATTACAAGCTAGAAACACTTGTAGATTTAATGAATAAAGCAGACTTTATTAAGTTAAACGATGAAGAGCTATACGAAATTGCAAAAGCGATGGGTTGTAAGTTTCATTCGCTTGAACAAAATTTAGCGTTTATAGCACAGCAAACAAATACCGATTACTTATGTGTAACCAAAGGTAGCCACGGTGCTTTATTAACAATCAAAGGCGAGAATTTTTATAATTCAGGTTATTTAATTAGCGTAATTGACACTGTTGGCGCAGGGGATTCGTTTTTAGGTTCGTTAATTTATCAGCTTTGTAGCAACGACGACGCGCAATATGCCGTTGACTTTGCATGTGCCGTTGGAGCAATGGTCGCCGAAAGTTCTGGTGCAACACCTACTTTAACGCATCAACAAATTAGTGAGTTTATGAACCCACTTTAAAAAAACATTGTGTGTGAAAGCGGTTATACGTAAAAGTTTAACCGCTTTTTTTGTGCCTAAAATAAGACGCAGGCGATAAGTGAGTGTTAAGTGCGCAGGTTGCGTAAATAGTGGCTTATATTGATTATTGTATTAGCTAAACGTCTTATTGTTTGAGGGTTAAAGCTTTGTTATCGTTCGTCGATTATTCACGGATTGAAAAGGCGGGGCGACACACAATGCGCTCTATAACTAAAATACAAAAAGAGAAACGTGCTTTATGATCATCTTTTTTATCTGCCTCACTATTTTAATACTGGGCTATAAGTTTTACAGCCCATTTGTTGAAAAACAAGCCGGTTTGGATTCAACTGCTGACACACCACAAAAACGCTTTAGCGAAGGTGTTGATTACGTAGCTATTCACCCTGTACGAGCATTTTTAATTCAGTTTTTAAACATTGCTGGCGTAGGTCCAATATTTGGCCCAATTTTAGGTGCTTTATACGGACCAGTTGCACTAGTATGGATTGTACTTGGTAATGTTTTAGGTGGCGCTGTACACGACTTCTTCTCAGGTGTAATGAGTATAAAAGAAGACGGTAAAAGCCTACCAGAAATCGCAGGTCATTATTACAACGTCGTATTTAAAGGCTTTATGCTAGTATTTACTGCCATGCTACTGTTTTTTGTAGGTGTAGTATTTATTATGAGCCCTGCAGGTTTGCTAAGTAACCTTGATTTTTTTGAAGGTACAATACTGGCAAACAACACCTTTTGGGTACTTGCTATTTTAGCGTATTACTTTTTAGCGACCTTGCTACCAATTGATAAAATTATCACTAAGTTTTACCCAATTTTTGGTGCGCTAATGATTGTAATGACAGTGGCAATTGCTATTTCATTACTTATTAATGCGCCGCACTTACCGGTACCAAGTGACTTTTTAGCTTACTTTGAAGCTGACCACGCACATGACTTTTTAGAGCCAAACCCAGATGGACTACCAACATGGCCACTGTTATTTATAACAATTACCTGTGGTGCTATTAGTGGTTTTCACTCTACTCAAGCGCCTATTATTGCGCGTTGTTTAACTAACGAAAAATACGTACGTCCAGTTTATTACGGCGCTATGATGTGTGAAGGTATTGTAGGTTGTGTATGGGCACTTGCTGGTATTGCAGCGTTCCCAGATGGTTACGCGGGCTTAAAAGCATTGCTTGACCAAGGTGGTCCAGGCTTAGTTGTTAACCATGTAGCTAACAGTTACTTAGGCGTATTTGGCGGTATAATGGCAATTATTGCAGTAGCCGTATTCCCAATTACTTCTGGTGATACAGCGTTCCGCTCACTACGTTTAACAGTTGTTGATGCGTTTAATATTCCACAAAGTTTACGTAATCGCTTATTAGTGGCGGTGCCTATACTTGCTATAGCGTACTTTATGACTAAGCTCGATTTCTCATTAATTTGGCGCTACTTTGCATTTTCAAACATGCTGCTTTCTACAAGCGTATTATGGCTTGCTACTAAGTACTTGTTTGACCGTGGTACATTCCATTGGATTGCCAGTGTTCCTGCTGTTATAGCAACAGCGGTAACGGTTTCTTATATTGGCACTGCGACAATTGGTCTTAACTTATCAAGCGATTTAGGTAAACCTATTGGCGCTGTAGTAACAGTGATTGGCTTAATTGTTTTAGCTATTGTGCACTCTAAGCATAAAGCTAAACCAACAGCGGTTTAATAATCACATAAGTTATTTCAAGCATTAAAAAAGCGAGCTATTGATTATCAATAGCTCGCTTTTTTTGTGTACTAAATTTAGGTATTACTGAGTTGCAAGTTCAAAGTAACTATTATCGTCGAGCGTTTTGCTTATCATCATAGCGCCCTCAAGCAGGCTCACTGTTTGAATAGCTGCTTGAGCGGGGTTAGGCTCACCATTAGTTAAGTGTGCAGCGCTAAGCCATGTTAGGTTTTGATTAAAAAAGCGTTTTACTTCAAGGCGTACTTTATCTGGAAGGCTATCGCTTTCGGCTCCTAGTAAACCACATAAACACATTTTTTTATCGGTTACTAATGCACGTCTAAAAAGCTGTGTGTACACATCAATAGGATTTTTACCGTTTGCTTTAAGTTCGTTTGGCTCGCCTAAAGCTGCTAAAAAAGAATCAGTATATTGATGAGCAAGCTCTGCACCTAAATCGGCCTTAGTCGGAAAGTGATAGTGCACACTGGCGCTTTTAATGCCAACTTCGCTTGCGAGCTCTCTAAAACTAAAATTACTGTACCCGCCAAGTCGCACCTTGTTTTCAGCGGCTTTTAATAAAGCTTCTTTTTTACTCATTTTTAATATTTCCTATCTGCAGTAATACCAGTTTTTTTAAAAACATGATCATTGTATCGCATTAAATAACTCACTAACTGCGTTAAAAATTATTCATACAGAACAACTGCATGTCATGATTTTCGCCTTGTTATTGCGCTATTTTCTTAGCGCAATAATAGAACGCTTATTTAATGCAATTGGTACAGCAAAATTATCGACCAGTAGGTAGTTATTTACAAGTGTTTTTACTTTTAAGCAACTCCCTAATTTTATTATGAATTAAGTTAAATCCCATAAATCAGAAAAATTTAAACGTTGATTTAAATTTAGTTTAATATTATAAATTACCTATCAGTAGGTAGGTCGCTCGCTGCCATTAACTCACTTTTAAACAATAAAGATAGAGATTGCTATGAAAATTTATGATGTAGAAAACTTTCCAAATCCACTTCGCGTTCGTATCGCTTTAGCTGAAAAAAATGCCACTTCAAATGTTGAGTTTGTACCTGTTGATTTATTAAATGGTGAACACAGAACAAAAGCCTTTTTAGCTAAAAATCCATTAGCAGGTGTACCCGTATTAGAGCTAGATGACGGCACGTTTATATCAGAAAGTACCGCTATTACTGAGTATATTGATACCGCATTTGAAGGCACATCTTTAATGGGTGAAACCGCAAAAGAGCGTGCAGTAATTAACATGATGCAAAAGCGTGCAGAATCTATGGTGCTTGACGCTGTGGCAACTTACTTTCATCATGCAACTGATGGCTTAGGTCCTGAGCTTGAAACATATCAAAATTTGGCTTGGGGTGAAAAACAAGGCGAAAAAGCGCGCCAAGGGTTTAGCTATTTTAATGATGTACTAGCGCAATCGGCGTTTGTTGGGGGCGAGCAGTTTAGTATTGCTGATATTACATTGTATGCTGGGCTGGTATTTGCTGGATTTGCACAAATAGTAATCCCAAATGAGCTTACCCATTTAGTTGCATGGCAAGAAAAAGTAGCAAAACGCCCAAGTGTTGCAGCTTAATTAGGTTATTAATTTAAAATTTAAGTGAAGTTACGCTTAGGAGCCAAACATGAAAATAGCTGCCGATTTTAGTAAACGAGTTGTGGTACATAGCGAATCGCTCCCGTGGGTTGCATCGCCAATGGCGGGCGTTGATAGGCGAGCGCTCGATAGAGTGGGCGACGAAGTTGCTCGCGCAACGACCATTGTTCGTTATGCACCTGGCAGTGAGTTTTCGCCGCATGTACATACAGGCGGTGAAGAGTTTGTTGTGCTTGAAGGGGTATTTCAAGATGAGCATGGTGACTTTGCGGCAGGTTCTTATATCCGTAATCCACCGCAATCAAAGCATAAGCCGGGGTCTGAAAATGGCTGCGTTATATTTGTAAAGTTATGGCAGTTTCAACCAGATGATCGAACGCACGTGCGTTTGCAAACAAACTTGATGCAAAGTACGGTGCATCCTAGTTTTAAAAATGTTGCCGTAACCCCTTTATACAAAGACGACTTTGAAGAGGTAAGCTTGTTGCACTTTAAGCCCAACGCCTGCATGGTTATAAGCGCAAAAGGTGGAGCTGAGCTGCTAGTACTTGAAGGCTCATTTGATGAGCAAGCCGATACCCTTGTAAAAAACAGTTGGTTAAGAGTACCTGTTAATAGCTCCGTTAACGTTAAAGCGGGAAGTAATGGTGCAAAAGTATGGCTTAAAACGGGTCATTTAACTGATGTAGAAAACCAGATATCTCGCGTACAAAATGCGTGATTGAGTCGTTTATTTGAGATTGTTTATTGATCTAGTTCAGGACTAATTAATTTTAGAAGGTGTACTTTTACCGCTCAGCCTATTTAAGGAGAGCAGTAATGGTACACACAACACATGGTTTATCGATTGGTCTTGAACGTGCAGGAAGAGAGTTTTTTTTAAAACTTAAAGCCGTTGGTACGCTTACTCACGACGACTACAAAATAATTACCCCAATGATAAATTCAGCTCTTGGCGAAGTTAAGCACCCAGTTGTAAACGCCTTAATAGATGGTAGCGAACTTGAAGGTTGGGAAGTACGCGCAGCGTGGGACGACCTCAAGTTAGGTGTTAAGCACTCTAAAGAATTTAAAAAAGTAGCTATTTACGGTAATAAAGAGTGGCAAGCTCGAATGGCTAAAATAGGTAACTGGTTCATATCGGGTGAGGTTCAATACTTTGAAAATGCTACCGCAGCCATAGATTGGCTAGATGAATAGCTTTATTGAAAACTTAAATTAAAGCACTCTTTTAGAGTGCTTTTTTGCTCTATGGGTAACATTGTTAGGTAGTTACATTCGGTTTATTTCAATTGTTAACACTGCTGTATTAAAATACACTAATTATTATTGAGCAAACTACACATTATAAAAACAATGAAACAAGTACTTACCTTTATTACATTCCTGATATTTTCTACATCGATACATGCAAAAGACAGCACCATATTTACGCCCGTAAGCGATTTATTTTTAGCTGTATCTAACTTTGATCACGCAAAAATGCGCGCGGCTGTTGATGATTCATTCCTGCTTTTAGAGCACGGAGAAGTGTGGACTATTGATGACTTTGTAAATGTTGTTAAGCCCGCTGATTACATACGAACAAATTATTTTAGTGTTATAAATTCGCGTGTAGAAGGAGATGTTGCTTTTATTAATTACTGGAATAAAGCCAATATTAAAAACACCGAAAGAAGTATTGATATTTATTGGTTAGAAAGCGTTGTTGTATCAAAAGTGGGCGATAAATGGTTGTTATCGCAAATGCACTCTACTCGGTTACCTCAAGATGAAATACCTAAAGGTGTCACCTTTATAAAGCAACAGATATAACTCTGATTTAAAGCCCCGTAATATGGGGCTTTAATCATTTAAAGTACATCAGCCAGTACAGGTAATGCCGGAAATGCCCCTTTTGCTAAACACGCTTTAGAACCACATTTAAGAGCAAAGTGCAGGGCGTCTTTTACGCTCGCTTTATCATTTAGTTTATCTGCTAGTGGTAAATCACTTCCTAAGTTATTTAAGTAGTATAAAACCCCCGCTATAAATGCATCCCCTGCGCTTGTTGTATCTACGGCGTTTATTTTTGGTGCAGATTCGTTAAGTGTAAATGCGCTGTGGTAAACCTTGGCAGGCTCTGGCCCATCGGTTAAAAACACCAGTTTTACTCCGGTATTTAATAGCGTTTGAATGTAATCATCGCTCGTTGTATCACTATGCTGAGCTAAAAAATTAAGCTCATCACGCGAGAGTTTTACTATGTCACAATAGGTGTAACAAGCTTTTACATTGCTTGCTATATCGCTTGTGTTTTCCCACAAGCTGTAGCGTAAATTTACATCAAAACTGACGAGCTTATTATTCGCTTTTGCAAGTTCTAGCGCTTTAACTGTTGTGTTGGCAATTGCTGATTCGGTTAATGTGTTTGAACAAAAGTGTAGTGTGCTTATTTCTTGCCAATTTATATGCGTTAAATGCGCCGGGGTTAATAGTACATCGGCTGTGTTATGGCGATAAAAGCCAAAACTACGCTCGCCGGTTTCATCAAGGCTTACTATAACCATAGCGGTTTGTGAGCCTGCAATGGTAAATAAATAGTCTGTATTTACATTGTATTGCGCTAATGCATTACTTAATTGATTGGCAAAATGATCGTCCCCTCTACCACCACAAAATGAAGCTTCACCTCCGAGTTTTGCATAGCCAACAGCTACATTGGCAGGTGCGCCACCTGGTATAGGTAAATAGGCAGAGTTATTAGCATCTTGTGGCAGCATATCAATTAATAGCTCGCCTAAGCACAGAAGTTTGGTCATTTGGAATATCCTAAAAAGCCTAGCAAGGCTAGGCTAAAAAACGTGAAGGGTGTTAATTATTCATTCTTTAAAAAGCGCTACAGTGATTACTCACCGCAGCGCAATACACACATTTAGTTAAAAGCGTATTTTAAAGTTACCGACGTTGTGCGGCCGTTAATAGCACGGGCACGAATAATGTTGTTTTCAGGTACTGAGCCTTCTTCGGCTTCTGTAATACCTACTGTATCGAAGAGGTTATTTACATTAAGGGCAATGTTAAGGTTTTCAGATAAGTCATAACTTACAAAGCCATTTACTTGTGTGTAACCGTCAAGTTTAAGGTCGTTATTATCTTGTGCATATGCATCGGTAGTACCAATAAAGCTAAGGCCAGCAGAGCCTTGCTCATAGTTATAACGTGCCATTAATGAATAAATTAAATCAGCTTGACGACGCGGTGTATTACCTACTACCTCAGGAGCAAGTGCATCTTTTGCTATTTCTGCATCGGTCCAGGTTAAATTACCGCGAAAATCCCATGCATCAATAAAGTAAGTAGATTCTATTTCAATCCCTTTTGCTTCGTATTCACGGTCAAAAAATGTTTGTGATGTTGCTTCAAAGTTTTGCTCTTCAGTTTCGGCAAAAAACGCAGTAGCAAATACTGATAACGAATCAAAGCGCTTCTTAACACCAAACTCAAACTGGTTTACTTCATCAACAGCGTCTTCTTTTGCAACAGAGCCGTCGGCGCGTACTTTACCAAATAAAAGACGGTCAGCATTTGCACGACCACCTTTACTAATACGTGCAAACGTAGCAAGGCTTGGGTCAATTTGATAATTAGCACCAATTGAATAAGAAGAATAGTTCCAGTCATAATTTACTGGACTTGCGTTTGCAGTATCAATACCTGCAACGTTTTGCTCAGGGATTGATATTTCACCGTCGCGGTTCATATCTACTGTTGAAGTCACTGCACCTGCGTATGTTCCGCGAGCTTCACCGCTATCGTAGCGAGCACTAGCATCAATACTGACATCACCTAGCTTAGTAGAAAATGCTACGTAAGGGGCGCGTGTATCGTATTCCGTATCGTAATCACGTTGGCAGCAGTTACCAAATGCACTGTAAGCGTATAAACCGTTTTCAGATAACTCAGTGCCATCGGCACCTGTTACATTTAATAATGCAGCATTGTCACCCTTGAGCTCCATTACGTAAGAGTTCCATAACCACGACATCGCAATGTTTTGCGTAGATGCATAGTAACCAAATGTAAGACTGGTATCATCGTCGAACGATTTAGTTAATTTAAAGTCATTAACTATAGATCCAAAGTCATTCATTGTGACATCAAATGTCACCATCTTCATTGCTAAACCATCGTTAAACGCTTCACCGGTGTTCGCGTTACTCAAGGTTGCACCTGCGCCACCAATGCTTTCTGCTATTGATGTTGCACTACCTACTTGTTCTGTGAAAGGTGAATTAAAGTTGCCGCTTATTGATGATTTACGAAAACGGTTTTCGATACGCCAATCGTTATCTAAATCAAATACAGCTTCGAAACCAACAGAGTCAACCTTTGGATTCATACCATCGTGGATATCGCCGCTACTGATTTGGTTTTCACTATTTAAACGTACTGTTTTAGTAAATAACGCTGAGTGAGGTGTGTCTGATTGCGCATCAAAGCCAGCAATAGAGTCACCATTTGAGTACATTGGCATAGGAAGGTAGCCAACACTTTTATCGTCTAAGTGTTTGTAATAAAGGCGCACGTAACCGTTGTCGAAATCTTTAGTAAGGTTAGCTTTTATTTGGCCACCTTTATTAGACGTGTAACCTGTTTCGCGCGGGCCTTCGCCTTGACGAACAAAACCACCAACATGAAAACGCACGCTATCGGTTAAGTAAGTACCGTATTCGAAGTCTGTACGAACGCTGTCATAATCTAGGCCTAGAGTTGTAGACACACTGCCAGATTCGCTTTTGCCATTTTTAGAGATAAAGTTAATAATGCCACCAGGTGCATTACTTGCTGCAGTAGATGCTGAGCCACCACGAATCGATTCGATAGTCTGCACCGTATTATCTAATCGCATAAAAATATCTGAATTACCAAAGGCAACATCACCAAACTGCATAACAGGAAGGCCATCTTCTTGTAGTTGTAAAAACTTAGCGCCACCCGATGCTACAGGTAAACCACGAACAGCAATGTTAGCGTTACCTTCGCCGCCAGTTGATTCGGCGCGAACACCCGGAATAATTCTAAATGCTTCAGCCGTTGAGCGAGGTGTAGACACCTCTACTTGTTCAAGCGATAAACTGCTTACTGATGAACTCGACGCCATAATGGTTGTTCGGCGAGGTACACCGGTAACAACAATTGTTTCAAGGCCCTTGTTGGCTTGGACTTTGGTTTCTTGCTCATCTTGTGCATGAACGCCTTGGCTTACAGCAAGTGCCAAAGCACTGATTAAATATAAAGGTGTGTGGTGTGTTGTCATGTTAACGCCTCATTGTGTTGAACCCAATAGGATTTGTTATTTTTACTTAATCGATTAAGTAAAAATAACAAATATTTTACAATAAGCAAATCATTTTGTGTTTAATTTGTTCTTTTATTATTCATATTTTGATTTTTCAGGTGTTTTTATTGTATTGAAATTCAAGTTTATTAAGCTGTTGGGTTACTTTCTTGTAAAGCACTCATTGATGGGTCGCGTAAATAATTGAACAACATAGCTACAAATAAAATCACGGCAAACCCTGTTGCTAAGTAAAAGCCATAGCGCACATGGCCAAAGTAATCGCTGATCATACCCATAAATAAAGGAGCTAAAGCAGCCGATAATGCGGTAAAAAACAATATAACGCCGGCTACGGCTCCATGGCGCTCAGCAGGGAAACACGATATACCTTTAGAGTTTAAAGTTGGATAAACCATAGACATAAATAAACCTGAAAGAGGTAGTAACCCTACAGCCCAGTCAACACCACCAATAAGTGTACCCACATAACAAAGCGCAATGCCTAAGCTTAAATAAGCCATAACACCTTGCCAGCTATAACGGTTTAGTAACCATACGGCAATAAAGCGACCTGCAGCACGTAGTATAAAAAATATAGTAAGTGCATAAGTGGCAAGGAGCGGCCAAGAGCCTGTGTAGTCTTTTAATAGCGTTGGCATCCATACATAAATAGCCACTTCAGTCGCTACATACAGTGCAATGGCTAAAGAAAAGCCAAGTGCATAAGGGTTTTTTACCATTTTCAGGGTAGTGGCAAGCGAAGCAGGCTTTTCAGTTGTTTTAACCACGTCAGGGTAGTCTGCGCGCCATGCTAATAAAGCAAGTATTAAACACATTACGCCCGCAGTAATATACAGGTATGTCCAACTTACGTTTTGCACTAATAAAACACCAACTAGGGCAGGGCCTACAATAGCGCCAATGCCAAAAAATCCCTCAACCTTGTTCATGGTTTTAGTATGGTCGTCGTTACTATGTGAAATATCGCCAAGCAATGCCAGTGCGCCGGTTTTAAATAAACCAATGGCCAGACCTATGCAGCAAAGCAATACTAAAAAGAAGGTAAAACTGGTGCTAAATGCAAATAAAAAACAACTAGCAGAAAATATTAATAAACCCAGCATAATGGTTTTTTTACGGCCAAGGCTGTCAGCTAAAAAGCCTAAAAATAATCCACTAAAGGCTATTAATGCCATGGGAGCGTAATGAAATGCACTAGCTTGAGTCATGCTCAAACCGAAATCCTTTATAAGTTCGGGGATTATCATGCCGACTGCGTCAGAGGTCATGGCAAACATAAAAAACATCATATATGTAAGCCAGCGTATTTGTTGCAGTGGGCCGCTGCTTACTTGTGTGTGTGATTTTGTCATGTGTTTATTCCTCGTTAAATTCTCTATTAACACTTCGTAAGTCAGTCAGTTGCTTACTGTAGTATTACGTGAGCCACGAAATTTGTATGTAAAATTATTAAAAATTACTTGTAAATTCTTACTCGCTAGTTAAAGATATATCTTAATCGATTAAGTTTCAACATGGTAATCACACAATGATGAAGAATAAAGTTCAATTGATCACATATGCTGATCGAATCACTGGCCAAAATATAGGCGCGCTAACCACACTTTTAAACGGTCCTTTAAAAGGCGTATTTGGTGGTGTGCACTTATTGCCATTTTACAATCCTATTGATGGCAGCGATGCTGGCTTTGACCCTATTGATCATAGTGAAGTTGATTCTAGAATAGGCACTTGGGAAGACATACAAGTATTAGGTAAAGATCTCGACTTAATGGCAGACCTAATTGTTAACCATGTATCGGCGCAGTCTTTTCAGTTTCAAGATGTATTAGCTAAAGGTAAGCAATCAGAATTTTGGGATTTATTTTTAACCAAAGAAGATGTATTTCCAAATGGTATGAGCGAAGCTGAGCAAAAAGCAATTTACCGCCCACGCCCAGGTAGCTGCTTTACGCCAATGCATTGTGGCGACGGCCAAACGTATGATTTTTGGACCACTTTTACCGATAATCAAATCGATATAAACGTAAAAGCAGAAGCCGGTGTTGCGTATTTAAATAACGTACTTACTAAATTTTCGGCTAACAATGTAAATATTATTCGTTTAGATGCGGCGGGCTACGCCATTAAGCAAGCGGGCACTAATTGCTTTATGCTTGATGAAACATTTGGTTACCTAGATAACTTATCTAAGCAAGCAAACGATTTAGGCATGGAAACCATTGCAGAAATACATAGCCATTATCAAACTCAGGTAGAAGTGGCAAAACGTGTAAATATGGTTTACGACTTTGCGTTACCACCACTTATTTTACACAGCTTATTTAACAACGATGTAGATGCACTGCTCAAATGGTTACAAATTTCGCCACGCAATTGCTTAACCGTACTTGATACACACGACGGTATTGGCATTATTGACGCAGGTCCAATGGGCGACAAGCCAGGGCTATTAAATGCACAGCAGATTGATAACCTAGTAGAAACAATGCACGCCAACAGTAACAACCAAAGCCGCCAAGCTACGGGCGCTGCGGCGAGTAATGTCGACTTATATCAAGTTAACTGTACGTACTACAACGCATTAGGCGCTAAAGACTTTGATTACTTACTGTCGCGTGCAATTCAATTTTTTGCACCAGGTGTACCACAAGTATATTACGGCGGCTTATTTGCCTGTGAAAATGATATGGATCTATTAGCTAATACAAATGTTGGCCGTGATATTAACCGCCCATATTTAGATGCAAATATAATCGACAAAGCCTTAAATAAGCCTGTAGTAAAAGGTTTAATTGAATTAATTAAAATTCGCAATTCACACCCCGCGTTTGCAGGTGAATTTAGTGCCCAAGGTGAAGGCAGTATGTGTTGTTTATCGTGGCAACTAGGTGAGCAAACTATTTCACTTACTGTTGATTTTAAATTACGCCATGCACTGATTACGCAGCTAAACGGTGATGAAGAAACAACGATTAACTTAAATTCATTTTTAGCTTAATGCTGTAAAAGTAATTTACAAACGCCATGTAAAACAAAAGCCAAGCTACTTAAGCTTGGCTTTTTAATACATAAAACAATTACAAGGCTTGTAAGCTAACTACTCGCACCAATCTCTAATTCGTAACTGACTTCCTGAGTTTTTTCTTCTTTAGAAATAAATAATTCAGCGGCTATAACGCCTTTTTCTTGGCTGTTTTGATGAATAGTGGTTAGGCGAGGTACAAACCGGGCTGCTTCATCAATACCATCAAAGCCCACAATACGCAGTTCTTCACCTATTTTTATGCCTTGCTTTATTGCTTCTCGCATTGTGGCAAGGGCAATTAAATCACTCATACAAATTATAACGTTAGGATGCGGTGATGCACTAAGTACTTCTTTTGCAGCAATATTGGCAAAACGTTCGCTACTTTCAGGTATATTCCAAATACGATCGTCAGCTACCGTAATATTTGCCTCGCTTAAAGCGCGTTGATAACCACGTAAACGTTGATGAGAAATAGATTGTCCGGCTTCAAATTCGTAATGCTCATACACGCGGCACAATACGTTTTCATCAAGTAATCTAAGTCCCAAAATAGCGACTTTATCATTTTGATTATGTATAACGTGCCTAGCAATTTCGTAACTGGCTTGCTCATTATTTATATTTACAGAGGCATTGCGGGCTATATCAAAGTCAATAGTCACCACATGTTTAGACACTATTTTTAACTGCTCAACCAATGCATTATTACGAGGACGGCCATAACAAATAAAACCATCAACAAAGTCGACTATGTTATTAAGGGTATCGCTATTACCTGAAAACAATAAAACATTAATGCCGTTTTTTTCAAGCACCGAAGTAACACCGCGCATAAAGCTGCTAGCCACAGGATCCGACACCATGTATTCCACACTATCGGGCAGTACTAAAGCGACAATATTAAATGTGCCATTACGCAATGATTGCGCGGCCTTATTAGGCCCGTAATAGCCCAAATTTTTACACGCTGCAAGAATATCTTCTCGGCGTTTAGCCGATAGCTGATCAGGGCGATTAAACGCATTAGAAACCGTAGCATTAGACACACCTAATTCTAGAGCGATACTTTTTAAGGTCCAGTGGGCCGGTTTTCTCATGAGTTATGATTATCCTTTAAAAAGACTGTGCTTAAATTAATAGAGATAGTATAAAATCAAATAATAGTTATAGCTATAAACTGGCATGAAGTATGATGACTTAATACTTTCATTTTATTTTTTAACCTCGGCCCACTGGGCTTTTAGCCAGCGGCTTAGGGTAATAATATCGGTTTGTTTTGCTCGCGATTTTTTATATACAAAATAAAATTTACAGCCGGTTTCAACTCCATGCAGTGGCAACTTAACTAAGTGGTTATCGTGCTGTGAGGCAATAAAAAACGCATCAATAAGCGTAATACCTAAATTATAACGCGCAGCTTCTGCGGCCAGTATAACGTGACTAAAGTGATTAACTCTTACGTTTTTAGGCAGCTCAAAGCCGCCGCTTTTACACCATTGCTGCCAGTCATTGGTGCTACGTTGCTCTGACTCATCATACTGCACCGACAACAGCGGGTACTTCCATAATTCATTGGGCAGCGATTGATTTTTTAATTGCTGCCACATGCCTTTGCCACAAGCAGGGTAAAGCTTTTCTGCAAATAAAAATAAGCTGACAAACTCACCTTTAGGTGGCGTTGTGGTAATAAAACAATCGGCAACACGGTCGCTAAAACCCGCCTCATCTACAATCATATTTAAAGTTAAGTCGATATCTGGCGAGTCATGTTTAAAGCTTTCTAATCGCGGTATTAACCACTTTACAGCTAATGAGCTATAAAGTGCTAAACGAATATGCCCAGGCTCGCCGTAACGTATTTTTTGTGTGGCAGAGGCTAAACTGGTTAATGAATGACTCACTTCTTGATAGTAACGATTGCCCGCGTCGGTTAACGAAAAGCTACGGCCACTGCGGTTAAATAGCGGCTCGTTTAAATATTGCTCTAGTAATTTAACCTGATGGCTCACGGCACTTTGCGTCACATTTAGATGTTCTGCTGCTTTAGAAAAACTATTTAATCGCGCTACAGATTCAAAACACTGAACAGCACGTAATGGGGGTAATTTCATTATTAGTTAAACTCATACTAAAAGTATTTTAATCATTATACATAATTAAACGAATTGCTCTATGCTAGCGTTTTTAATTTGCGGGCACGGAGTAACAATGCAAAAAATATCGGTTGGCTTAGGCATGACATTACTTGTGGTGGGTAATATTATTGCGGTTTTTTCTGACGCTATAATTAAAACTTTACCAGCAGAAAGCCCCACGTTTCAGTTTGTATTTATGCGCCAACTTACCGCAGTATTAATTTTGCTCCCGTTTTGTTTGTCGGCGAATAAAAAACATTTATTTGCCGGTTTAAAATGGCATGCGGTACGCGGACATGTATGGTTATTTGGTATTATATTTATGGTGTTTGCGCTCAAAGCTTTACCGCTTGCAACCGCTAACGCTATTTTTTATGCAGCGCCTTTATTAATGCTGCCTTTAGCAGTAATGATATTTCGTGAACAGCTAACAAAAAGCAGCATAGCTGTGGCTGTTATTGGCTTTATAGGGGTACTTATTGTTATTCAGCCTACCGACATTAATTGGGCGGCTATATTTGCACTTGTAGTCGCAATTACACTGGCAATAAATAATGTACTAATACGAAAGTTACCTAAACACCATAGTATTATGCAAACTTTGTTACTTACCAATTTAGTAGGTATGCCTGTGGGATTAGGTTTGGCGCTGTGGGAAAACGAGCCATGGCATTGGGCTGCACTCATTACTGCGTTTGGCTCTACACTGTTTATTTTAATTTATGCTGGAATTTGCGTGTACGTTTATAGCAAAATCGAATCGAGCCAAGTTGCTAGCGCTGAATATAGTGGCTTAGTGGCGGCTGTCGTTGTTGGTTTATTTTGGTTTGGTGAAGTGCCTACACTTGGCTTAATAATTGGCGCATCGTTAATTATTTTACCCTTAGTGTGGTTGGCTAACGTACAAAAAAACAAACAGCGATTGGTTAAACGTCAACTCACAAAATAAACTACTGCGCGTGGTGTTGTACTGCGCAGTAGTATTTAGTCGTTTAAGCTAAATAAACAAATGTTAGTTAATTTGAGCTTATATTACTTTTGTAAACCAAACGGGTCGTCAATACTGTGGCTAGGCTCGGTAAACCATTTTGCACCACTGTCGGTCATATAAAAATGATCTTCTAAGCGTACCCCAAATTCATCCGGTATAACCAGCATTGGCTCGTTACTAAAACACATGCCAGCGGCTAGTGGTGTTTTATTACCGCCTACCAAGTAAGGCCATTCGTGAATATCTAAACCAATGCCGTGGCCTGTACGGTGCGGGCAACCAGGTGTTTGGTAATCAGGGCCTAAACCTTGCTCGGCTAAGTAGCTGCGCGCAGCTGTATCTACGTCTTCACATGGCACGCCAATTTTTGCTGCATTGAAAGCTGCAATTTGTGCTGCTTTTTCATTATTCCAAAATTGACGTTGGCGATCTGTCGCTTCACCAAACACATAAGTGCGGGTAATATCAGATAAGTAATCATGTACTTTACAGCCAGTATCAATAAGTACCATGTCGCCTTTTTTAAGAATTTGCGGATCTTTTACCCCATGCGGGAATGACGTTGCAAGCCCAAATAACACGATACAAAAGTAGTTACCCGGCGCACCTACTTTTTGATGCGCTAGCTTTATAAATTCTTCTACTTCAGTGGTACTAATACCTTCGTGTAGCATGCTTGCCGTGGCTTGGTGAACCACTAAGGTCATATCCATAGCGCGTTGCATTAACGCCAGCTCATTGGCTGATTTATGCATTCTACAATGTGCTGTAACCGGCTGGGCATTCACTAAATTTAAGCCCGTTTGCGCTTTATTAATACCATCAAAAATAAAGAACTGCGCGCTTTCGTCAATACCAATAGTGCCATTAGCCGCAATACCCATTTCCGTTAATATATTAACAAATAACTGATATGGGTTTTGATGCTCTTGCCAACCACGGATTGGCCCGTCAATTACTTTAAAACCATTAAGTGAGCCAATTTCAAAATAAGGAGCTATGTATTGCACTTCACCTTTAGCTGGCAAAATTGCGCCAACTAAACGCTCACTTGCATACCAACGCATACCGGTAAAATAAGCGAGGTTAGTACCTGCATTTAAATAAATGGCATCAATGCCATTGTTTTGCATATACGTTTGCGCTTTGGCTATACGAGTTAAATACTCTGCCGGTTGAATAGGGGTTAAATCGCTGGTCATATTGCTTAAGCTAGCGAGTGCTTGTTCTTTGGTTTGGGTGCCAATACCAATTGTGGTCATAATGATCTCCTCTTTTATGCGGCTATTGTGCTTGTGCGGCAGGTTAACTGCAAGTTGCTTGCGGTAAAACTTTGTAATCTGAGCATGTATTTAATAAAGCCAATGCGCTATATTAATCTAAGTGCTAGGCAGTTTGATTGCTGCGTATGTTGTTTAGTAAACTATAAAAATAAAAACAAAGGTGGTTGTATGGCTCTGTTGTGGTTGGGGGTTTTATTTATAATAATTGGCACTTTGCCATTTGTACGCTGGTTAAAATGTAAAGTAAGTAAACGCCACTGGCGGGTTTGTGTTGTAGAACAAATAACTGCCGTGGCAAATAATCAAATAACAGCACCCGAAATGTTGCATCAGCCAACTATGCTAGTGAGTTTTCGTTTTGATGGGCAGGTGCACAGTGTATTAGTGGAATATCGTGAAAAAATGTTTACCCGTTTTAAACAAGGTAAAACCTGCACACTGTTAGTTGACAAAAATAACCCGCAGCAGGTTTATAATAACGCAATACTTTGGCAAAGCTACGGATTAGTATGGTTATTAGCCGGTATTAGTTTATGTGCTTTTAGTTATTTTAGTTTGATTTAGCTTGATTTAAATCCCCTCGTTATCCCTTAATAGCGTTTAAGTGCAGCGCTTTTGAGGGAGCCTACCACTCTGTTTACTCTTCTTTTCTCGGAAGGATTCGATAAAATGGCGCTGCAAATGCATTTAATGTAACCCCACAACGACTATGGTAAACATGAAATATAACAAACGAATTAAGTCCTCTTTATCACTACTTTCAATATTATGCGCCGCTACAATGAGTGTTCACGCAGCAGAGCGCCCCGCTGGTTTATCGGATGAGGATATTGCATACGTTAAACAGCTAATTAATAATGAAATGCAAGCGCAGGATGACGCTAAAGCTAAGCAAGAGTTAGATAATGGGTTTGAATTTAATGGCTATTTTCGCTCAGGTACAAATACCATTCTAGGGAGTGGCAGTAAAAACAATGGCTCTTGTTATTCACTTAACTACCCTAAAAATGACGGGGTTTATTATCGCTTAGGTAACGAATGCAGAGACTACAGCGAGTTTCAGCTGAGTAAAAAACAGCAGCTAAATGGGGTTAACTTTAAAGCCGTATTTATGATGGACTTTGCCGGGGATTCAAGAGATCCAACCGCAACGGAGGAGTGGTCTAGACGCTCAAGGCAGCTTTATGTTACTCGATAATGGTACGCTATGGATTGGCCGCAGATATTATTACGATAAGGCAGTTGGTAGCGTACATATATTAGATTACAAACATATGCAAAGCTCGGGTAACGGCGTGGGTGTATCTGACATTACGGTAAATGAAACCGATAAGCTGCATCTTGCTGCAATCACTTATGGTGGCGAGGGCGAACTTACAGGTAACAAAGCCACTGCTGATACTAACTATCAAAACTTTATGGCCGACGTACGCTATGAAATGGACGTAGGCGATGCGGGTAAAGTGGTATTTGCACTGCAAAACTTATTTGTAAATGATGCAATTGATGAAGCTGGGCTTACCGATGGCAGAACATTTACAGTGCAATGGCAAAAGCAGTTAGGCAATGTTGATCAAAAAACAGTGATTCAATATGGTACCGGCGCCATGGCGCAAAACCCAGGCGCTGCCGGTACTGATGGCGGAAGCTTTGATTATGCCGCAGATAGCAGCTCAAGTGGCTTTCGTATTTTTAATAATGGCTTAGTTGATATTACCGAAAAATTTAAACTAGATTACATGGTAATGTACGAAAAATCATCTGATTATCACACCCTAAAAAGTGTTGGTGTGCGCCCGCATTATTCAATATCGCCGCATTGGAGTGTGCTTGGTGAAGTGGGTTATAACGCTTATCAAACTAAAACAAACGGCATTGAAAATGATGAGCAAACACTCATGAAATATGCGCTAGCATTACAAGCAACAGCCGACTCTACCGAATATTGGTCGCGTCCATCGTTACGCTTTTACCTAAGTAACTTTGATTGGAACAAGGCTGCTGGGCAAGAGTCTGGGTTAAGTGTTGCAGGCAAAGAGGGCGACGAAAGTGCCTTAGTTGCAGGCGCTCAGGTTGAAATTTGGTTTTAATACGCAGTATTAATGTGCAATAAAAAATACAATAAAATAAGTTTCGTAGGCGCATTTAGTGCCTACGAAACGTCAATTAACCTCGCTGTAAAATTAATCTAAACCACCACTTAATGACTTTTCTTGGCAATGCTTGCTGGTGGTACGCCATAGGCGTGTTTAAATAAGCGGCTAAAATGGCTAGGGCAATTAAAACCCAGCTCATAACACGCTTGGCTAACCGTGCGCCCCTGCAACAATTTACTATAGGCTTTTTTAAGCCTAAGTTGCTGCTGCCACAGTGCCGGGCTAGTACCAAAGGCCAACTTAAATTGTTGATAAAACTTGCTGCGACTCATGCAGGCAATTTTACACAGCCTCTCTATATCCAATGCTTCATTTAAGTGCTCTTCTATGTATTGCAAAGCATTATTTACCGGTGTTTTAAACTGCGAATTATTGCCGTTTTTTAGTAATAAATCTCGACTTTGCTGCTGTAGCAAACGGGTAATAAGCTCGTTTAACGATAAGTCGATTAAATAACCTCGCTGCTCGTCGGGCTCACTAAATAAATGCACCATACGCGCTAAAAGTTGTTGGGTTTGGCTATTGTGCTGGCTATGTACCAGCTGCGGTGTATAGGCAAATAAGTCATCGCTGGCAAAGCGTTGCTCAATATTGAGTGCATTAGCCACCTGCGTTATTTTGTCTGTGCTTATTTCAATAGCAAGGCAGGTAGTAGGCGCGCTTAAAGATGCTTGTTCAAAGTCAATTAATACCCCTTGCTCTGGTGCTAATACAAAGGATTCGTGAGGTAAAAATGCCTTATGGTATTGGCAGCTCTCTACATGCATTACCTTTTTACCACTAAGCATGGCGCAAAAAAGTAATTCTTTTGAATGCAAAGCTACTTTTTGTGCATTTTGATAAGTATCGTAAATACTTAGCTCGCTATTATCGGCAGCAAAGGTCACTTTATTTTCAATTAGCACCTTTAATTGCTGGCGTTGCTTATTTAATTGCGGAGTATGCATTTTAATCCCTTTTAAATCTGGACTCATAGACAACTTTTGTGGACAGCAATACATGCTTTTAAGTGTTTGATAGTTTAATGTCAATCAATGCTGATTAATTATAAAACAGCACTTGATTAAATATAAAGCAAAAAGACTTATTTAATAGCTCGACTTTTAGCTAATAACAACAAGAGAGTATCACTATGATTTATGCAAATCCAGGCGAAAAAGATGCACTAATTACCTTTAAAGCGCAATACGAAAACTACATTGGAGGAGAATGGGTAAAGCCAGTAAACGGCCAGTACTTTGAAAATATTAGCCCTGTAAACGGTAAAGTATTTTGTAAAGTAGCGCGCTCCGATAAAGACGACATTGAACTTGCGCTCGACAAAGCCCACGCAGTAAAAGCGCAGTGGGGTACTACATCGGTTACCGATCGTAGTAACGTATTACTAAAAATAGCCGACCGTATTGAACAAAATTTAGAGTTACTTGCAGTTGCCGAAACGTGGGATAACGGCAAAGCAATTCGCGAAACACTCGCGGCCGATATTCCACTAGCCGCCGATCACTTTCGTTATTTTGCAGGTTGCCTGCGCTCACAAGAGGGCGGTATTAGTGAAATTGATGAAACTACCGTTGCCTATCATTTTAATGAACCGTTAGGTGTAGTTGGGCAAATAATTCCGTGGAACTTCCCAATACTAATGGCAGCGTGGAAGCTAGCCCCAGCCTTAGCTGCGGGTAACTGTGTAATACTAAAACCAGCAGAGCAAACCCCTGCCTCTATTTTAGTGCTGATGGAAGTGATTGGCGACTTACTGCCAGCGGGCGTACTCAACGTAGTTAATGGCTTTGGTAAAGAAGCAGGTGAAGCCCTGGCTACCAACACCCGTATTGCTAAAATCGCCTTTACGGGGTCTACCCCAGTGGGTTCACATATTTTAAAATGCGCCGCCGAAAACATAATTCCATCAACGGTAGAGCTAGGTGGTAAGTCACCCAATATTTTCTTTAGCGATGTAATGGACAAAGACGACGCTTTTTTATCTAAAGCAATAGAGGGCGCAATACTGGCCTACTTTAACCAAGGTGAAGTATGTACTTGCCCATCGCGACTATTTATTCAAGAAGATATTTACGAGCAATTTATTGAACGCATTTTACAGCGCACTGCACAAATTAAACGTGGTAACCCGCTAGATACCGAAACCATGGTAGGTGCGCAGGCGTCTAAAGCGCAATTTGATAAAATATTAAGCTACATCGAAATAGGTAAAAAAGAAGGCGCCGAAGTACTTACTGGTGGCAACGTAGAGCAGTTAAGCGATGATCTTAACGGCGGATATTACATTCAGCCTACGCTATTAAAAGGCACCAACGACATGCGGGTATTCCAAGAAGAGATTTTTGGCCCGGTTATTTCAATGTCGACCTTTAAAGACGAAGCCGAAGCGTTGGCACTTGCCAATAGCTCTGAATTTGGTTTAGGCGCCGGTGTATGGAGCCGCAACATGAACCAAGCGTATCGTATGGGGCGTAAAATTGAGGCAGGCCGTGTATGGACTAACTGTTACCACATGTATCCGGCTCATGCCGCGTTTGGCGGCTATAAAAAATCAGGTATTGGTCGCGAAAACCACAAACTCGCACTGGGTCACTACCAACAAACTAAAAACCTATTAGTAAGCTACAGCGAAGATCCGCTCGGCTTCTTTTAATTTTAAGTACAAAGTTTAAATAAACAACCGTTAAGTAATGACAGCGCTGCATATTTGCAGCGCTTTTTTGTATATTGGCTAAATTAATTTAAAATGACTCAACCGCGTTATCGCTCTTAGCATCAATCGTGTTTTTGCACACTTTTCATTATATGTGTTCTTTTTTCCGTGTTAAAAAAGGGTGTTTCATACAAGCTAAATTTTATAATTAATAACAGTATAAATTGGCAGTGGTTGCGGTTTTGTCGGATAACATTATTAAAAGTCGTTTTGGGGCATTTTAACAAAGGCAATTTTATAACATACGTAATTACCTGTTTACATTAGAGTTGTTTGGTGGAATTATTAAGCTATGTAATATATGCCGTTTTGGGGTGTTATAAACCCCCATAGTGGTGTTCAATAAGCTGTTAGAATGAAGTGCGTATTACTGAGTTACCAGGATTGATATATGAGTGTATTTTCAAAAAAAGTTGATATGGAAGCCTGTTTACGAAAAGGATTGAGCCAAGAGTTAATTCTTATCATGGCATTTATTGAGCAACAAGATTACCAGTTAGAAAACTATATTTCAGAGTTTTCAGAAAAGCTTGTAGTTGGCGGGCAAGGAATAAAAACGAATGAATATACTGATCAAGTATCAGTATCAAACATCAGTAATGACCAATATGATTTAGATGCTACATTTAAGCAAGACTTGCCTAATTATATTCGTAAATCTCAATTATTAATGCTTTGGACAATGCTGGAAGATACGTTGGGTTATATTGTAAAAGAGCTCAGCGCCAAGAAAAACATAAGGTTTAGAAAGAAAGGTAATAAAGAATCCATTTTTATTTATTACGTAAAATGGCTAGAGAAAATTGATAGAGCAGGATTGGCATCTCATCGTTCTGTAATATTTTTGAATGACAATGTAAGAGAGATTAGAAACTCAATAGTACATGGCTTTAAGCCTAAAGTTCAGCACAAAGAAATTGAAGTCACTAAGTCAGGTGTTTTAGTTTCAGGGAAATATGTAAGAGAAGTTTGTATGACTATAAATGAACTTGCAAGATGTGTGTAAACATTCTAACAAGCAATTTAACAGGACTAAAAACAGTGGTCACTCGTTCGTGCCTCTCTCATTTTAGACCACAATTTTTAGTCCGTTAATGGGCGTTTTAGGCAACTTAAGGAGAAGCTGTGAATAAATCAGATATAATTAAAGAAGTAGCACATAGAACGGGGGTAAGCATAGAACAAGCTAAACTCATAGTTGAAGCTACTTTTAACGTGATTGCAGAACATATTAAAGATGGAGATAAAGTAAACCTTGTAGGTTTTGGAACTTTCAGCTCTAAAGCACGAGCAGCTCGTGTTGGTCGAAACCCCAAAACAGGTCAAAGAATCACTATTTCACCAAAACATGTTCCAGTCTTTACTGCAGGTAAAACTCTAAAGCAATCTGTAGCATCAGCTGATCCTGATAGCGATACTACAGATGATCCTGGTGAGTTTGTTACGTATACAGGTAAGAAATAAGGAGGATAAAATGGCTACAGGAAGAGAAAAAAGATTAAAAGAGAAGAAAATAAGAACATCAAAGATTAGTGATTTAGTAAGGTATGTTAGTTTTGGCTTAGTTGCTCTCACATATTCTATTTTTACTTCAAAAGCGGATTTTGCTGTCCTACTCTTACAGAATAGTAAAAATCTATTTTTATGGGCTTCATTACTAGGAGCTCTAGCCATCCTCTTTGATTATTTCCAATATCTTTCTGGATATATTGCTGTAAACAAATCATTAGCGATGACTGGAGACAATATTGACTACAATAAAAAATGGATATCTAAACGCTTAATCAAACCTTTATTTATTTTCAAACAAATATTGGCATTTAGCGGCATAGTACTGATTTGTATAGCTATGTATTGCGCTACAGTTGCCTAACAACACGCCCTGAGGTAGACGACTAGTAAAATTTAGCTATTAATTGCAAATTTTAACAGCGGTGATCCCTTACTTTTCAATGCGATTAAGTAAGTTGATTCATCGTAGGGCGTATGTGTTTTCCAGCACCTAAATAGTATTTTTATCCACTTAAATGCTAATGATCTGATGATGGTACTATGGGGTTTTCTGTAGGTTTCTTGCTGCCGATAATAAGCTTTTCCCAAAATGAATAACGAATAGTAAAACCAGCCCATTCTACAAATTTTTGTCTTAAAAATTTATAAATTAAACAGAGCCCCTTAAAGTTTTCACTTGGCGTATTCATAGAGTATTTTATTTATACCAATCTACATCAAAAGGCTTTAAGTAGATTGGCATTGTGTAAAGTGCAATATAGTTGTTTTTACTTGTTTTTAAACGGCATGATGAGTAACCCCCACAGCGAGGCATTTTGCTTTGCACTTGGGTATTCAACCAAGCCTATATCTATTTCTGCGTCGACTTTTTTTGCCTCACTTTTATAGCTACCAAAAAGTTTGTCCCACCAAATTACACTAAAACCATAGTTTGAGTTTGTTTCACTCACTACTTTACTATGGTGAATGCGGTGCAGTATTTGCGTCATTAATATAAGGCGCAGTGGCTTTTCAATGGCGTTTGGTAGGCGTATGTTTGCATGGTTAAACAAGGCGAGTCCATTTAACGCGATTTCAAATATAAGTACGGCAATGGCGGGTACGCCAAGTGCAGTAACTGCAATGAGTTTTATAACTATGCTAAGCACAATTTCGATGGGGTGAAAGCGCAGGCCTGTACTGGTATCTACGTGCGCATCGGCGTGGTGTACGCGGTGCAAACGCCATAATAGTGGCACTTTATGAAACAATCTGTGCTGCCAATAAATGAGTATATCGAGCAGTACAAGGCTTAGCACTATGGTTACTATGCTAGGTATGGCTAGTTGGTTAAATAAGCCAATGCTGTGCTCATGATTGTAAAGTGCTACTGCGGTTAAACCAAGTGGTACAACTAAGCGCGCAATGATAGATGAGGCAAACACTAAGCCAAAATTTGCAAACCAGCGAGTGCTGCTTTTAATGGGCGATTGCCTTGCGGGTTGTCGCCATTCAAGCAGCATCATTATGACTAAAATGCTAAAAAAGCAACCGAGTCGCCACCAAACTTCGTTAGTCATTATTATTTATAACCTCATTGGCTTCTTGCTGTTTAAGTGTGTGGTAGCCGCCATGTATACGGGTAAATATGGTAATGGCGCAGGCAAAAGCAAATATACCAGCGAGGAGGGCAAAGTGCTGCGGCCAAATACAAAAGGCTATAAATAGCGCTATTGTTTCTGTGCCTTCGGTTAAACCATTTAAGTAGTAAAAGCTTTTATATTTAAATTGTGGTTTTTCGAGTTTAAACTTTTCAGCGGCTATGGCAAAGGCTAAAAAGCTTGAACCCGTGCCAATAAATGCAGCGAGTAATATTGCGCCTGCAATGGCGTTTTGTTCGGGGTTTGCCAAAATAAAGCCAAGCGGAATGGCCGCGTAAAATAAAAAGTCGAGTGTAATATCTAAAAAGCCGCCGGCGCTTGAGCTTAAATTAGCATGGCGTGCTAGTGCGCCGTCAAGCCCATCTAAAATGCGATTTAAAACAATGGTAGCTAATGCGCCGTACCACATTTCAAAAGCAAGTAATGGCACTGCGAGCAAGCCAATTAAAAAGCCAAATACCGTTAGCTGATCGGGTGTTATGCCGCGCTTATGTATCAGCATTACCACAGGCTTTAACAGTGGCTTTATTACAGGGGTGATAAATTTATCTAACATAGGGAGCCTTGTGCGCTTAAAGTACAGTATTTAAGGTGAAAAGTTTACCGTTTGCAGCGTCGTAATCGCTATGATCGTGCGTTACCATAATGGCAGGCAGTTTATGTTGGCGTATTTGGCTAAACACCAGTTCACGGGTATCAACGCGCAGTTGCGTGTCGAGCTTACTAAAAGGCTCATCGAGTAAAATAGCTTTTGGCTCACTTAATAACAGTCGTAATAGCGCAACGCGTGCTTGTTGACCGCCCGACAAGCTATCGGGATGGCGATTGGCCATTCCTTTTAAACCAACTTGCTCAAGTGCGTGTGCTATTTTGTCAATGCGTTGTTTTTTATCCCCTTTGGGCATAGCAAAAGCAATATTACCCGCCACACTTAAGTGCGAAAACAATAAAGCGTCTTGATACAGTACGCCAATATGGCGTAAATGCGTGGGTAAATCATTTATATTTTTACCGTTAAGCCACACCTCTCCACTGGCTTTAAAACCACTGGGTAAAGTACCTGTAAGCCAATTTAATAAGCTTGATTTACCGCTGCCCGATGGGCCCATAATCGTTAGAATTTCACCACCATTAACTTGCTCGTTTAAGCTAAGTAGTCGCTCATTTTGGCGATAAAGCTGACAATTTTTAATCTGTAAAGATGACTGCATTAAAAAACCTTTAACTCAATACTGTTTACTGTGGGAGCTTTACACTCGTGCGCTTTTAAAAAAGTACTTAGGTAAACCCCATGCCAGTATAAATCCAATAAGCGGGAGTGCCATTTGCATAATAGCGTATACGGCACTGGTGCGCCTACTTGCGCCATTTGCCAGGGTAACTGCTTCGGTTGTTATGGTGGCTATACGCCCGCCACCGGCTAAAAGTGTTGGTAAATATTGGCCAAAACTGATCGCTAACCCCAATGCGGCTGCAATTAAAATAGGTGCAAATAACTGCGGTAATTTCACCTTAAAAAACACTTTGCAAGGCGCTGCACCCAAACTTGCTGCAACGCGCGCAAAGCGAGAGTCTAACCGCCTATAACTGCTCGCGAGTGACAAAAATACGTAAGGCAAAACAAACAGTAAATGTGTAAACACCACATTAAAAAATGCGGCTTGGTTATTTACCCATTGTTGTATCCATACTAGGCCAAACAAAAAGGCAATACTGGGTACTAATAGCGGTAAGTAAATAATTAAACTGGTAAAGCGAGAGATGGGTTTGTCGCTTAACTGCTCCGACTCTAAACACAATAAAGTAACCGTAATGGCAAATACCGTTGTGACTAAACCAATAGCTAGGGTATTAAAAAGCGGGTTGCTCATTTGCATTAATGCACTGTTAAAATGCAGTAGTGTAAATTGCTCAGGGAGTGCATCGGGAAAGCGCCAAAAGCCGGCAACCGACCACAAAATAAGGGCAATTAGCGACAGTAAAATAAAACCGATCACTAAAGCTGTGAGTATTATCGTTAGTTTTTGCCAATAAAACCCGCCGTATTCGCGCACCCCGTTAGTGAGTGAATCGCTAAACAATACCTTTATCGCTTTTTCGCCGCTAAGCCAAAGCGCAAGTAACCCACCCGTGAGTGCCAGTTGTAGCAAAGCACCGGCTGAGGCTTTAATACGTAAGTTTAAATCAACATCGTTAAACCAATGCATAATAGCTACCGCTAATGTTGGCGGTGTATTTGGGCCTAAAATAAGTGGCATTTCTACACTGGCGCTGGCATAAGCGAGCACAGCTAAAATAGGTAAACGCAGCAGTGGGTAAAGGCTAGGGAGTATTACTTTAAAAAAGGCGGTCATGGAGCAGTAACCCAAATTAAGCGCAACTTTAAGTTGCTGGCGTAATTTTTTGCCAAGCTCAGGCTGCGCCAATACGCCCAGTGCCATTAATAACAAAAATGGCAGTTCTTTAAGCGTTAACCCTAAAATTATACTAATGCCGAATGAGTCATGCGGAAATAGGCCGTTTGGTGCAAGTTCCCACCCGCTTAACCAAGGCGATATAATTCGTGAAATCATGCCTGAAGGGGCAATTAAAAAACCTACCGCAATAGCCGCTGCAGCGTGTGGTATAACTAAAATAGGGCTCAGTAAACGCTGAATGCGGTTAAGCCAAGGGCTGTTAAAAAAAGCGGCTAAAATCATCAAAGTAATAATAAAAGCAAGTAAGGTACTTATTAAACCGGTGCCAATACTTAGCATAGCCATATTTACTAGGCCGGGTGTTTGCCAAAGCATGGTAAAGCCTTGCAAGCCAAATGTAGTTTGATCAAGTGCAGGGGCATAACCAAAGGCGGGTAGTAACACACTAATTAAGCCGCCAAGTACGGGTAAAATAAGTAAAACGAGTAAAAAGCGTGGGCTTAATTTTACTATTTTACTAAACATATCATGGCTTTTACGGGCGTGAGGCCCATGGCTTGTCGCCACTTTATTGCTAATAACACTCATTGGCTTACCCCATAGCGAGTTTGCCAGCCTTGCATTATGGCATTTACCCAGCTTGGGTGTGGCTCGCTCAATGTGCGCTTAATACTGTTAAAAGGCAGTGCGCTTGGGTGCGGTTTAGCTGTTTTAAACAGTGCTTGTTGCTCAGGCGTTAGCCTTGATTGAATAAGTACGCTTTTATCGCCCCATATATGTGCTTTTTGCTTTTGGGCTTGTGCCTCAGGGCTTAATAAAAAGTTAGCGACTAATTGCGCGCTTTGCGGGTGGCTTGCATTATAAGGAATTGCCACAAAGTGAGTATTACTTAAACTGCCATCAGCCATTGCATAGCTGCGAATGCTTTTTGGTAAATCGAAGCGTTTAACTGCTGCGGGCACTTCGGGTGCTGAAAAGGTAAAGGCAATACTTAGCTCGGTATCGTCTACTAAACGGCGCATTTGCGCGCCACTTTGCATAAAGTGAGTGCCACCACGCCAAAGCGTAGGGTGTAGCTTATTTAAAAAGTCCCACAGTGGGGTTAACACTTGTGCTGTGTTGGTAGCGGTAGCCGCTTGGTTTAACTGCGCTTTAATGCTTTCACTACTTTGCTGATGCAGTATTACTAAGGCGTATTTTAAAAAGCTCATCCCTAAAAAATCAGGCGGCTTTGGGTAGCTAAAACGCCCCTGGTTTTGTGCGCTCCAGTTTAATAATTCGTTTAATGTAGTAGGGAGTTTGTTGTTTGCCTGTTTATTTATTGCAATGCTGTCGTAATAAAAGGTGAGCGATGCTTGCCCCCACGGTGCTTCCATACCGTTTGTGGGTATGCCAAAGTCAAAATTAACTGCAGGGTTATTAGCGGGATCTGTGTATGCAAAATGTGGCAGTTTATTTGCCCACTGTTTTAACAACAATGCGTGCTCGCTCATGGTGGCAAAGTTAGCGCCGTTTATCCATACCAGATCAACACTGCCTTGGTCATTATTATGTGCTGATTTTTCGGCCAACACTCGGCTTACTGCTTCGCTGGTGTCGCTGAGCTTTACATGCACTAAGTTAATATTATATTTAGTTTTAACTTGCTGGGCAGCCCATTGAATATAGGCATTTATTTGCGCGTCGCCGCCCCAGGCATAAAAGTACACGCTTTGGTTATTACCAAGCGTTTCAATATTTTCCCAGCGAGTGAGTAGTTCTTTACTCATATTATGAGCGCTGTTATTAGCAAAAGTACTTAAGCTTGTTATTAGGCAAACGCAAAACGCGACACAGTAAACACTGTAACGCGTAGCTGTTTGCCAAAACTTACTGGCGTGCATTTAAATCCCAGTTGTAGTCTAAAAATTTTACTTTCATGTCATTATTTCTAAGCGCTTTTTGCTGAGCGGGTACTAGTTTAAGTGCATCGCTATATTGCAGTAAAAACTGCTGTAGCGTGTCTGCACCTCTAAAACCTTTTTCAAAGTCATCGCCGTACCATTTAAATATAGAGGAGATATTTAGCGTATTTTCCTGCGCAAAATTACGTGTTGTATCAGATAAAAAACGCACCGTTTGCTGTTGCAATTGGCTCTCTAGTTCAGTAGCTGTGAATGCCTCCCCGCGCAGCGCAGGGCAACCAATACTTGCACAATTTACAGCAAAATGAATACGTGGGTCGTTATATTTACCGCTGCCACGAATTAAACCGTGCTCTATGTCATCAAGGCTGCGAGTTTTACCAAGTAGTGGCACAAACGCTTTACTCCACGGTGAGCTAAAAAAGCTGCCTAAATCTTTTATTGATTTAAGGTTTTGGGGCTCTTTACTGCCAAGGTTTGAAACGATGAGCTCTACGGTAAATGCATTATACGCATTAATTAAAAACGCCAGTTGCTTAGGCTTTTCCCACGCGTCAAACTCGTTTTGTGTTACAGCACTTAACGAAGCTAAATACGTTTTTAGCTGAGTATGATCACCTTGTATTGCAGCGTAATCAACCTCTGTGCTGTGATTATGGTTAATAGCGACAACATGTTTATTTAGCAATGCATTCCAGCTATCGTGCAGGTTATTAGTCGTACTTTGCGCTTGGCTTGAAAGCGACGTTATAAGCGCCGTCGCAAGTAATGTCGCACTTAATAATAAAGGCTTTAATGTTGTGTTAAACATATTAGCCTCGACGCCACGTATGATATTTTTCGAGCAGGTTAAGTACTTTTTCAGGTGCATGGGCGCGTTTCCACTCGCCTGCAGCGTATTTGTTGCCTTCAGCCCAAGTAGGGTAGCTGTGTATAGTGCCCAGTATTTTATTAAGGCCTAAACCGTGTTTCATGGCCAGTACAAATTCAGCAATTAAATCACCCGCGTGTTCAGAGACCACAGTTACACCGAGTATTTTGTCTTTGCCTTTAGGGGTAATTACTTTAATAAAGCCTTTTGTGGCGCTGTCGGTAATTGCGCGGCCTAGCTCTTCAAACTCAAAACGAGTGATTTCAAAATCGATACCTTTATCAATTGCATCTTGCTCGTTTAAACCCACACGTGCGACTTCTGGGTCAATAAAGGTGGTCCATGGAATAACGCGGTAATCTACTTTAAACTTTTTAAGGTTACCAAATAAGCCGTTTACTGCTGCGTACCAACCCTGATGAGCGGCTACGTGCGTAAACTGGTACGGGCCAACAATATCGCCTGCGGCAAAAATATTAGGGTATAGCGTTTCTAGGTATTCGTTAGTGACTATTGTACGGTTTGTTTCTATGCCTAGCGCTTCAAGGCCGTAACCCTTAAGGCGGGCACTGCGGCCAACAGCGCATAGCAGTTCGTCGTATTCAATAGCAATTTCTTCATTATTGCCTTCGTTAAGGCGTTTAACAATAATGTACTTTTTACCGTCGCGCGCTTCACAGCGTAATGCCTGATGCGAGGTTAAAATGTTAACGCCGCTTTCGCTCAATGCTTCATGAGCAAAGGTAGACACTTCAACGTCTTCTTTGATCATGATGCGCTCCGCCATTTCAATTTGCGTAACGCTTGAACCTAAACGGGCAAAGCTTTGTGCTAATTCGCTACCAATTGGGCCACCACCAAGTACTACAAGCTTTTTAGGTGCCTCATCTAGCGCTGCAAATTTATCCCACAAGGTATCGCTTGTTACATAACCAGTTTCTTCTATACCGGGTAGTGGCGGTACAAATGGGCGTGCGCCAGTGGCAATTACAATAGTACGTGCCGTTAATGTTTGTGTGCCGCCATCGTTGAGTTTAATTTCTACCGTCCACGGGTCAATTAATTTACCGTAACCTTTTACTACGTCTACGCCTAAATTAGTGTAGCGCTCTACGCTGTCGTGTGGTGCTATATCGGCAATTACTTTATGAACACGGGCCATTACTTTTTTAAACGAAAACTGCGGTGTCATGTTTTCTAGGCCGTAGTGTTCACCGTGGCGAATTTGCTCTGCAATTTTAGCGCTTTTAATTATCGCTTTACTGGGAACACAGCCGTAGTTTAAACAGTCGCCGCCCATTTCGCCCGCTTCAATAAGGGTTACTTTTGCTTTAACAGCAGCGGCAATATAGCTTGTTACCAAACCACCAGCACCCGCGCCAATAACAATCATGTTACGGTCGAAACTTTTAGGTTTAGTATAGTTTTTGTATACACGACGTTTTTTAAACACGTTTAAGATCCCTTTAGCAATAAATGGGAATACGCCCAATAAAGCGAATGATAAAATTAAGTCCAACGATAAAATGCCCGATAAACTCTCTATTTGAGCAAGCTGCGTACCGGCATTAACAAATACAAATGTACCGGCTAGCATACCCACTTGGCTTACCCAGTAAAAAGTCCATGACTTGATGGCTGTTACGCCCATTAACAAGTTGATTAAAAAGAACGGAAACACCGGCACTAAACGCAACGTAAATAAGTAAAAGCCGCCTTCTTTTTCAACGCCTGCATCAATGGCGGCTAATCGCTCAGGAAAGCGCTTTTTAATGGTATCGCGCAATAAGTAACGTGATACTAAAAAGGCCAGTGTGGCACCTATGGTTGATGCAAACGATGCAACCAATAAGCCTTCAACTAAGCCAAATAAAGCACCCGCTGCCAGTGTTAAAATAGCCGCGCCCGGTAAAGACAATGCAGTAACCACCACATACAATAAAAAGAATCCGCCAATGATTAATAGCGGAGATTGCGCTTTATATTGGCTAAACTGATCCATCGACCCTTTTAAGCCCTCAAGCGTAAGTAGTTGGTGCAAATCAAAATGAAAGAACAGGCCGATGGCGACCGCTGCAATCAATAACAAAAGTATTTTTTTAATCATGTTCTCTCTCTTTCAAACTTGCCTTTAAAAATTATGCGTAAGCGTCAGCTTGGCGTTTATTGGTAATTCAGGAAAAGCCAAGGTTGCACCAAAATAACCGCCTTCAAATACAGGGCGCCAATTTTTTTGATTGGTAAGGTTGTTTACATCTAAGCGTAACTTGGTGCTAGGCGTAAAAGCATAGCTAGTATTTACGTTTAATGTGTACTGATCGCGAATATGTACGGTTGCCAAAAAGTCTAATGGGTAACTCTTTGTATATAGACCTGAAAAACCCGTTTGCCATTTCGAATTAATTGAATAATTTCCGTTAAAGCTAAAAGATTGCTCTGGAATGCCTTGAACTTGGCTACTTGAAGGCGCAAATGCGGTAAAACTAGGAGCGCCCACACTGGTGCCTGCAATAATATCAGGGCGTGAGTTGTCAAATGCATCGGCTACTTGGGCTGAATCTTGACTACTTGCAGAATTATCGTAGCGGGCGTCAATGTAGCTATAACCTGCGCTTAACCAGTACGGGTAGGCATCGTAAAATACTTGGCTTTCAAAACCTGTGGTGCGAATACCGGTATTACTGCCATCGCGGTTACGTAAACTACGGCGTTGGCTAAATATTGCGCCATCGGCGTACCAATCGCTATTGGTTGGTGCATATTTTAAACCAAACTCAACTAGGGTATTTTCGGTGGCAAAATTTTGTGCACTAATGGTATTGTCGCCACCAAGTGTAGTGCCGCCAGCCATGCTATTTGATGTGGCTTCGTTGTAACTTGCTGCGCCATAAGTGGTGTAATCATCGCTGAGTCGGTAATTAAAACTTACTTGCCCTGAATGCAAAGTGTCGTTAATGCTGTCGCTGGCGGCAATTTGCCCTACAGGTGCTATTGGGTCGTTTGCTTGTACGTCATAAAAATCAACGCGGTAGCCAACACTGGTATGAAACTTACTAGTCCAATCTGAATCTTGCTGAATAGCCACCCCTGTTTGCCATGAGCGTGAGTCTGTGGTGTCTGATAAGTTAAAGTCGCCACTGCCGTCGTTATTAATATCGTACTGACCACCCGGCGATACAAATACACCTGGGCGAAGTTCAACAAAGCGTGCTTGTTGTGCATCAGTTAAAGGAATGCGTCTATTTGAAAGTGGGCCAGTTAAATCTATGGGTAAGTCGGCTTCGGTGGTAAATTGGCTGTAACCTAATACGCGGTTATAACGTACATCAAAGGCAAAAATAGTTTGCTGGTTACTATTCCAAAGGTAGGTAAGCTCGGTACGGTTTTGCGCGGTATCGGCACCCTCTATAATTTCAACAAAGCTGTTTTGTGCAATTTCATCACGTTGTAAATGCTGAAAGTAGGAAATGTTTTTAATTGACGCGTGACTAGAAAGCTCACGTTTATAAATACTGTGTAGTAAGTAAGTAGTGGCTTCGTTTAGATTATCAGGGTCGGTCAGTACGGTACTGCGATCTATTTTAACTTGCCCGGTTGGCGAAATAATCGAACCCGCTAAAGGTACAGTGCTACCATTTGCTTGCACACCTTGGCCGGTAATATACAGTCCGTCATCTATTAACGCCTGAGTAGGGCGGTTAATACCGGCGTTATCGGTAAATTCAACTTGGTATAATTCAAAATTAAGATCCCAGCTGCTTTTATCATCAGGAAATACACGCAGGGCTGCAAATAAGCTGTCGCTTTTTGTGCCAGAGTAGTCGTAATAACTGCCGTTATCAATATGCTCTGCACTAACTCTAAAACCTACTTTGTCTTTTACTATGGGGGCGCTGTAGTCAACCAGTACTCGATATTGATCCCATCGTCCTGCCGATAAGCTTGCTTTACCTTTACTTTCGTCTGTAGCGGCTTTTTTAGAGTGTAAGTTTACAAACCCACCATTGCGTTGGCTTGAGCCAAATAATACCGGTGGCGCACCTTTTACTACATCTATCTGTTCTATAGCGTTGAACGATAACGGTACACCAAAGCCATTGTTGCCCGCTTGACGACGTGTACCATCTTGAAAAAGCTCACCTAATTGGCCGCGTATTGTGGGTAAACTTGGCGCGCCAAAACCACTTGCTGAATAGGTATTAGGGCTTACTGCAAGCACATCTTGTAACGTGGTAATGTTAAGCTGCTCTATTAGCTCGCTCGAAATAGGCGTTACCGAACGTGCTATATCTTTTAGTGCTAAGTTGTCGCCAAATGGGCCATCTATACTGGCATCTTTAACTGAAAGGCCTTGAGATTTAATAACTTGGCCAGCTACTTCAATGTGCTCTATGGTGTTATTGGTTGTTACTGTTGAGCTTTGGGCAGCTTGCGCCAGCAGTGGGGTATTTAATACGCTTGCTAACGATAGGGCTAAGTATTGGTATTTCAAGGGCTTTCTCTTTCTTGTTAATAGTTGATGATGATAAAGACCGAAAGGTGTAAAAATAACTTTCAGTAAAGTTTCGATTCTTTTTATTTTTTAGGGCATAACAAAACAGCTGCGTTTAAAGCGTACTAATAAAATATTGCCGTTTCATTTGTAAAAAAATAGCAATAGAGTGGCGATATTACACAGATTATAAATAATTGCTTTTAAACATATTTTTAAATTGTAGTCTACTTGCCAGCAGTTAATCTATTATATTTATTAGCTTTTATGTATAGCGTTTAAATACTTAAAATAAGCCGTGCCTTAACTGTTAATAAGCTAAGTAGGTAAGGGTAATTAAAAATAATTATACTTTTTTGAAATAAAAACCAATTTATACGGTCTTGGTAATTTAATAGTTTATTAATATTTTTATTAAAGGAAGTTTTATGACAAATCCAATCAGTGCCGATCTACAAAACCGTTTGCAGTGGTCTTTACTCTCTCTGCGTGTGGGTGTTTTTATTGTAATGATAATGTGGACGCTGGATAAATTTGTGAACCCGGCACATAGCGCCGGTATTTTTGAAAAGTTTTATGGCATTAGTGGGTCAACAGATATAGTGGCGTATGTGTTAGGTGCGCTGCAATTAGTTTTAGTCTTAGCATTTTTGGCGGGTATTAAAAAGCGACTTACTTACGGAATCATTTTTGTAATGCATGGCTTGTCTACACTTTCATCGTACAACCAGTACATAGATGGTTTTAACAACTTATTATTCTTTACTGCATGGCCAATGTGGGCTGCGTGTTTTGCACTTTACTTATTACGCGACCAAGACGTGAAATTTACTGTAAAGTAATAAAGTACATGCAAAAAAATTGGTTATAAGCCATAAGGCTTATAACCAATAAGTACACAGGGAGTGTGTGGAAGTCGGTTTGCATGTTATGCAACTAATGCATTGCGTCGTTGTATTGCTCAGCAAGGCTCTCTTTTTGCCCTTCGGTAAGTGCTTTACCCGCTAATTGAAACACTTCGTGTTCTTCTTCACTTAAATGATGATGTACCAAATGGTGTAGCTTTTTAGCTGCAACTAACCATGCAGACGAGCTCATTTCGGTATCTTCAAGTTGTTCAATTAATTCATCAATTTCGTGATGTTCAGCTACGCTGTGGCGCGCTTTTTCGTGAGTTAAGTCATCAAACATAAGTGGGTTATAAAAGTAACGTTCTTCAAATTTTGCGTGATTTTCTAATTCTGTTTTTAGCTCATCCATTAGCGTGTGGCGCTGCTCTGTGTCGCCGTGTGTTTGAATAAGCGCATCTACCAATTCTCGTTGTTTGTCATGGTCATGACGTAGTGCTTCAAAAATATTCATAACTAGTCCTTTACTTGCTCTTTAATTGCTTACAAATATTGAAGCAAGCTAAATGCCATGATTTAACTTGTTGAATTAAATTAGTTTATATTTGTTCGTTTGCTCGTGGGAGTATGCGGCCTGTAAGTTTTACAAGCACGCTCATGCAATATTTTCAGGCTTTAGTTTTACTGATGTGTTGGAGGAGTTAAGGTAGTTAATAAAATAGCGCGCAAATAAAAAAGATGAAAAAATGATACTTTCTTTGATACTATCAGTACGTTCTTTTTTAATTTTTTGTAACGGTGGCTAAAAGTAAATATGCCCATAAAGATCTTGAGATAGATTTATAATCCAGAGCATAGTTTGTTTAATAAGGTACATATGAAAGAAGAACTAAGAGCAAAAATAATTACCGTATGCGATAAAAAAATAGCAGTTAAAGGAGAAAATGTAGGGCTTTCTTTTTATGCATTTTTGCCAATAAAAACGACGATCCAGAGCTACTTATGGATGCTGCTACTTGGTGGATACACACCCATAAATTAGATCATTTTGTAAAAGCAAAGACCATCAAACAAATGATCTTAGATGGGCTTTAGCTTAAAAATCTGCGGCTACTTCAAACTCTAATCGTTTAAGCGTAATAGGGTGAGTAAATGCTAAGTATTCTGCATGTAAATGTAATCGTTCGGCTTTTTGCCCGTAATGTGTGTCGCCTATAATTGGCATGTTTAAACCTAAGCTGTGCGCACAATGCACTCTTAATTGATGAGTTCGCCCTGTTTTAGGGTATAACTGTAATCGGGTAATATTGTTGTTACGCTCTAAAACCTGCCAGGTAGTAAGTGATTGCTTACCGTGTGTGTAACACACCATTTGGCGCGGTTTATCATCAAAGTCTAGCACTAAGGGCAAATCAATTACTCCGCTATCCTCAGCTACGTTACCATTAACTAATGCGACATAACGTTTATCTATGGTGCGTTCAATAAACTGCTTTTGCAGTGCTTTGTGCACGCGTTTATTAAGTGCAATCATCAATAACCCAGAAGTCGACATATCTAATCTGTGTACAATTAGTGGCCCTGATGCCTCTGGAAACTGCGTTTTTATGCGCATATAAACTGAGTCATCAATATTAACGCCAGGCACTGATAAAAACTCAGCGGGCTTATTTACCACAAGTAAGTCGTCATCTTTATAAACAATACTTAAATCTTTACCCTGAGCTGGGTTGATAAGTAGCGGGTTATCTTCAACATCTAAACCCTTTAGCATATGCCCAAGTATTGGTTGGCATTTACTGTAACAAGAAGGGTAGTAATTCTTATGCTGCCTAATTGCTGATTTAGGTGCTGCTCCCCACCAAAACTCTGCCATAGCAAGTGGCTTTAAGTCATGTTTATAGGCGTATTGTAATAATTTAGGCGCTGCACAATCGCCAGCACCCGAAGGAGGAGTGTGCTCAGGTAATGCTGCAAAAATAGCATTTAAATCTGTAGTTTCACCATTTGCATTTAAAAATTGGTACTGTGCAAATAGCTTTTTTTGTAAGCTTTTAGAAAGTGTTTTACGGCGCTTTTTTAAATGAGCAATTTCATTAGAAATATTGATGTGTGTTTGCTGCAGTGACTCGATTATATTTTGCCAATAGGATTTAAGTGCCAGCAGTTGCTTTTTTTCTACGATGCTTTGCCCTGCAAGCTTATTTTTTAACTGCTCAAAATCACTTTCGCTAAGTTCTAATTTGCCTTCGGTACGTTGTATTTTTCGCTGCTGACGACCGGCTTGCATTACTGCCTGTTGAGCTAATAGCGCTTGCTGGTAGCTCTGTGTTGCATCATCAAGTTTGCTATTAACTTCAAGCAGTTGTTCACTATTTTCTAATTGCTCAATTTGAGCATTAATATCGTTAATTATTTTACTTTGAGCCAAATAGCTATCGTCTTGAAGTTGCATGCTAGAAACAGGCGGCACAAAGCTAATATTACCTTTATCACCTTCAATTTGTCCCGAATAAGCACTTAAAAAGCCTAATTGTTGCTTAGCATTTTGCACCACTAAAACCCCAAACATTTTACCTGCATTTTCTGCTTTTAAATGCGCTAACGTTTCAAGCTGTTGCTGTAATTGTTTAGTGGCTGCTACAGCTAATGGTTGCGGCTCGTAATAAAAAGGGAAAGTAAACTTTTCAGGAAGCGCGAGAGCATCAATATTTTGAGAAAATAATGTAAAGCAAGAAGCAGAATTTGACATAGAAGTAAGAGAAAAGCATTCAGTAAAATAATTGAGCGCATAATAACATATTCATAGTTAAGCCACTAAAAATCTCGCACCCGCATATTCATAAACACTTTAAAGCGGACATTCATGTTTTATGTATCAGTATGGGGTCGCAGCAAGCATAGGCGTTTGTTAGTAAAGTCTCAGTAGTAATATATTTATCATTATCAAAATATTTAAGCTTATCGATTCTCAATAATTGAGCGCATTTCGAAACGATGACTTACCTGATAGATCAGAGACGAAAAATCAATTTACAGAATAACTGAATATTTAGGAGTTCTATATTATGAGTCAAAATATCGCAAGTTTTATCACTAAAACCCTCGAACAAGCAGGCGTAAAACGTATTTGGGGAGTAACTGGCGATTCACTTAACGGCATTAGTGAAAGTCTGCGAAAAATGGGAACAATTGAATGGCTAGGTACGCGACATGAAGAAGTTGCCGCATTTGCAGCTGGTGGCGAAGCACATTTATCAGGCGAGCTTGCGGTGTGTGCGGGTTCTTGCGGGCCAGGTAACCTTCATTTAATTAATGGCTTATTTGATTGTCAGCGCAATAATGTACCAGTATTAGCAATTGCCGCACATATTCCTTCATCTGAAATTGGCAGTAGTTATTTTCAAGAAACCCATCCGCAAGAATTATTTAAAGAATGCAGTGTGTATTGTGAAATGGTGTCGAGCCCTGAGCAAATGCCGTACCTGCTAGAAACAGCAATGCGACAAGCAATACTAAACAAAGGCGTGAGTGTACTTGTGCTACCTGGCGATATTGCATTAAAAGATATGCCTAAAGCTATTAAGCCGAAATGGAACGTGCCAAAGCCAGCAACTTATACCCCCGCTTTATCTGATATTGAAGCAATGGCGACTCATCTTAATAAAAGTAAAAAAGTAACCTTATTGTGTGGTGCTGGTTGTAAGGATGCCCACGACGAAATTGTTGCGCTAGCCGAAAAATTACAAGCACCGATAGTGCATGCCATGCGCGGTAAAGAATTTATTGAATACGATAATCCTTACGATGTTGGTATGACCGGATTTATTGGCTTTGCATCGGGCTATCATGCAATGCAAGAAGCCGATACGTTATTAATGATTGGTACTAGTTTTCCTTATCGTGCTTTTTATCCCGAAAATACCACCATATTGCAAATTGATAATCAGGCTGCGTCACTCGGGCGACACGTGCAAATTGACTGTGGCGTGTTAGGGGATACTAAAAACTCAGTGGCCACACTGCTTGATTATATTAAAGGTGAACGGACAAGTTCGCACTTACAAAAATGTGTTAAAAATTACAAAGAGTCTCGACAAGATCTTGATGAACTTGCCAGTGGCAAAACCTCGCAAAACTTAATTCACCCGCAATACCTAACGCGTTTACTCAACGAGCAAGCAGCTGACGATGCTGTTTTTACTTGTGATGTAGGTACGCCAACAGTGTGGGCTGCGCGTTATTTATCAATGAATGGTAAGCGTCGCTTAATTGGCTCGTTTAATCATGGCTCTATGGCAAATGCGATGTCGCAGGCAATGGGGGTTCAATCTGTTGATAGAGACCGCCAAGTCATTGCAATGTGTGGTGATGGTGGCTTTTCGATGTTAATGGGGGATTTAATCTCACTTAAGCAGCTTAATTTACCAATAAAGATTGTTGTTTATAATAATCGCTCACTTAGTTTTGTGGCTATGGAAATGAAAGCCAGTGGGTTTTTATCAAGCGATACCGATTTAGAAAACCCAAGTTTTGCTAACATTGCACAGGCCTGCGGCTTAAAAGGGATTCATGTGGATGACCCTGAAAAATTACCATCGGCAATGAACGAGATGATGAACCACTCAGGACCTGTTGTTTTAGAAGTCGATACAGCAAAACAAGAGCTTTCAATGCCGCCGCAAATCAAATTAGAGCAAGCAAAAGGCTTTAGCGTTTACATGATGAAAGCGCTGATAAATGGCAAAGGAAACGAGATTGTAGAGCTTGCCAAAACTAACTGGTCACGCTAGTTAGTTACTTCCCTATTGAGTATTTTAGCTCAATAGGGAAGTGCCAAGTAATAATCCTCACTATCATCTTTTATTATTAATAAGCTAAGGCTGCTGTTTGTAAGTGATTGAACCGAAATAGAAAACCATATATGGTTTATCATTAAATTAATAAAAGCACGCATAAAATACCTCTACTCATAGAGGGAACAGAGCAATAATGAAATGGAAATCGGTTTTACTGTCGCTGGCTGTTTTATGGCTTATTCAAGCTCAGCAAAGCAGTTTACGCACCAGTGAATACGCAAATATCTAGCCTATTGCAAGTAAATTCAACGCAGTTAGCGCTGAAAATAGCTGCTTGAGATAGATTTATTATCCAGAGTTTAGGTTATTTAGAAAGCGCTGAACTGTTTTTACGTTGGAATCACTATGAGGTTTTTGAGTTTGACTCAAGTGCAATGTAATGAGCTAAAACATTTAGCATTGGCCTCAATTGCTACTTGGTAGTTGTTTTTAGTTTAATGTTTTACTCGCTTTACTCAATTAAAGTAAAGCGAGCGCTCAGTATCAGTTACAAACTCTTTTTAGGCGGTAGGGCTACGTTTGCAAATATTAGCCCTGCAACAAGCGACATAAATATTAAAAACGTTTGCTGGCCTATATGCTCTGCGTATATAAAGTCTTGGCCTTCAATGAGTGAGTTTAAGCCAATATAGGTTTTGCTACCTGGTACTAATACAATTAAGCCTTGCATGGCCACAATAGAAGCCGGCGCATTAGCAACACGGTTAAACAAGTTACTAAATATACCTACCGATAAAGCACCCACAAACGTACCTAACGTGTAATCAAGGTACATAGCCGAGCCAATACTGGTGCCATACGCTATAAAGCCTGATGCAATAGACCAAACAGCGTGCTTAAGTTTGGTTCTAAAAATAACGATTAAGCTGCTACAAAGTAAAAATATGGCGAGCCATGCTGTCCACTTTGGTAATGGTTCAGGTTGTACAAAGTCAGCTTGCCCAAAGAGTGCAAAGCCAATGCCTATGCCAATAAAACCGCCAAAATAGAGTTTAAATAACAGCATAAACGAGTCCATGACTCTTGCTGTACCCGACACTAAATGCCGCGCTGCAAGCTCTGCTAAGCCAAGCGCAAGTGCTAAACCGGGTATAAACACAATAATGGCCGAAAGTACCACCAAGCGTATGTTTATTTCAGGTGTTATGTATACGCTTACTGCACAGGCAAGTATGGCCGATATTATTGCTACTAATGGCTCAAGCATATGTGCTACGCGTTTTGAGCGCCCAGACCAAAGCACAAACACATAAACAACTAAAGTAAGAAGCGATGACCAAATAACATCAGTCCAGCTAGTACCCATTAACATTGCAAACGCACCACCAGAAGTTGCAAACGCAACGCCCGTAACAAGTTTATTGTATGGGTTTGGCATTACAAAAATAGCGTCTAGTTGCGCATCAACTTCTTGTAAACTTAGCTTGTCGTCAAGCATTTGGTTTACAAGGTCGTCGGTGTCGGCAAGTGAGCCTAAATCGTGATCGCCAGGGTCTACACGTGCAACATGGGTATATTCGTCTTCGTGGCCATCGGTCCAAATAACAAACGTTACAGAGGTTGGCGACATAACAAACGACGATTTAAGTCCTAAGTATGTAGCCACTTCCATGAGGTGAGCTTCTAGGCGGTAAGCAGGCGTACCATATTTGTGAAGCATCTTACCCAATTTAACGATAAATTTGCGTTTTTCTGTAAAGGTTGCAGTTTTCAAATCTTTTTGGACCAAATATTGCGATAACTAAGCTAAAAATATAGACAATACAGCTAAAAATGCCCACGTTTGATGGGCGCGATTTTAAACACTAATTGGTGTGTGTCTAGTCATTTTTAATCTAATTTTTTATTTTTTTCGGCTATCCATTGCGACATGTATTGAGTGCTGCGCATTGTATGATGTTTGAGCATTTGGCCTGTGAAGTTTTTTTCGCGATGAGCGTTTAAATCACTACTTATTGAATCGACTTTTTGAATTAACGCAGCGCTCAATAGTGCTTTGTTGTACAGCGTATTAAGTAGTGTGCTGCCATCTTGCTGCGCTTGTTCAAAGTCACTTTGATTGGTGTACATTTCAATGGCAGCACTGGCAAAGTCATCGGCGGTGTTGGCTATTTTCCCCGGCCATGGTAAATCGTTATGCATGCCCTCTGCGCCAATATTGGTGGTAACGCTGGGTGTTCGCATAATCATGGCTTCAAGCAATTTACCTTTAATCCCTGCACCAAAGCGCAGTGGTGCTAAACATACGCGTGCGCTTTGCATTACATCAAACGCATTATCGGCCCAGCCTTTTATTAAAAACCCTGTTTTAGGGTTATTTAGTGCCGTGGCTTTTGGTGGTGGATAAGAGCCATAAATATGTAGTTCTGCTTTTGGTAGTTGCTTGCGAATAAGAGGCCATATTTTTTGTAGGTAAAGTACAGCATCCCAGTTTGGTGCGTGCCTAAAGTTACCTATGGTCATAAAGTGCTGGCGCTGCTCAAACGTTTTTGTACTTGTAGGCAGTGAGCTTAAATCGACCATAAACGGTAAATGGTGTAATAAGTTTGGCTCTATTTTAAATACGCTATTTAGTAGGCTCATTTCATAACTTGAAATAATTAAGCTTAGGTCGCAGCGTAAAATAGCGGCAATTTCGCGTTTTGCTATGTCTGAGTGTAAATCGCTGGTTGTAAAATCACGCTCACCTTTAAACGCTTCGTGGCGAGCATTACGCAGACATTGTAAATCTTCGGTGTCTAAAATTTTAATTGCATGAGGGCAATGTTTATCAACGCGCCAGCCAAATTGTTCTTCCATCATAAAACGGTCAAACATGACTATATCTGGATTATAGGCTTTAACGTATTCGTCAAAGCTATCACAGTTTAGTGCAATGCTTTGGCTGGTTATGCCAAAGTCGTCAAGATTTACCATGTGGTCGGTGCGCTGCGCGGGCGTTGCAAATTCAACGTCCCAGTTTTGCGCTCTAAAGGCATTTAATAACGACATCATGTGCGTTCCCGCAGCAGACGAATTTGGCTCTGGCCATACGTAGCCAATTACCAGCACTTTTTTCATTGGCTAGAATCTCTAATTTGTAAGTTTACATTTACCAGTGTTTTTACTGGCGGGGCTGTATTTTGTAGTAGCTCTTGCAGTATTAAAAGGCACCGCTTGGCTATATCAGTTGTACTTATAGCCACAGTGGTTAAGTGATCATTTATAACCGCGCTATTAGGAATATGGTGGCAGCTCACCACTTTAATACAGTGATGTGTTAATGAGTTAATAGCAGCAATAACACCTTGAGCAATAATATCGTTTGCACACACCACAGCGTTTAATGTTGGGTTGTGTTTATATGCTTCTATAAATGCATTTTTAGCGCTAAGGGCTGCGTTTACTGCGCAGTGAATGGGTGCTAATGGTGTAATGCTGTGCTGCGCGCAAGCGGTATTAAAGCCACTTTGTAGTGCTTGTGAATCACTTAAAGTAAGTTCACTGCCTATAAATGCAATGTTTGTCACGCCTTGTGCGAGTAAATGCATACTGGCTACGTGGCTGGCTTTTTTATAGTCGGGTAATACACACGGAGCTGCGCTAAAGGGCACTTCACTCATTAAGGTAATTACTTTGTGTTGCGCGCTGAGCGCATCAAGCCATTTGGGGCAAGTATTAGCAACGGGGCAAATAATAAATGCAGCCGCGTTGTATTCTTTTAAGTTTTTAACTGCGTTTGCTTGTAGCTCAAGGCTATTATTACTGCTTACAATCATGGCTTGTAAGCCATTGTCGTTTAACAAAAGTTCTAAGCTGGTAGCAAGGTGTGCCATAGCTGGGTTAGTTAAATCATTTATTACTATGGCCACTAAGTTAGAGCGTTTTGAGCGCATAGCAGCGGCATCACGATTATAAACGTACCCTAGCTCATCTATCGCTTTGAGTATTTTTTGTTTACTTTTATTGCCCACTTTATCGCTTTGGGTAAGTACCAACGATACGGTTGATTTTGATACACCAGCACGCTCTGCAACATCAAAAATGGTGACTGATTTGGCTTTGTTATGCATTGTATTTTAAGTACCGCAGTGGTGAATAAATAGCGCTGTAGTTTAGCTTAATCAGCACTATTAAGTCATCTTTTAGAGGTGTTTAACTTACCTTAATACTTTATGAACAAAGCAAAACGTGTTTATATACGCCTATAAGAGTAAAAAATAACAAAAGGATAAAAACATGAGCGCTTTTAGGCTGTTAGTTGTCTTTATTTGTTGTGCGGCATTAGTCCCAACAAGTTACGCCGAGCAGGGCTATCAAACCCCATCACCCGAACTTGCAGCATTGGTTGACGCTAAGTTAGCACCCACTAGTTACTTATCGAGCGATGGCCAGTGGCTAGCGCTTTTTGAGCGCAAACGTGTAGTAACCCTTGATGAACTTGCAAAAGAAGAGCTTAAGCTTGCAGGTATTAAGCTAAACCCCGCTAATTTTTCGCGCTCTCGTGTGAGTGCCAAATTTAGTGCCGTGGAGCTAAAGCATGTTCAAAGCGGGTCGGTTATTAGCATTAACAACTTACCTAATGGCATTATCCGCTCACCTAAATGGTCATCTAATAGTAAATATTTAGCCTTTGTTGTTGAGCAACCAACCCAAGCCAACTTATGGCTTTACAGCGTTGAAACCAAACAAGCAAAAGAGTTAACTAGTGCTGCGTTAAATTCGGTACTAACTGCATCGCCATATAAATGGCTGCCAGATAGCAGCGCCATTGTTGCAAATCTTGCTGTTAATTTTGGTAAACCAAGGCTTGAAAATAACAGCCAAAATGTAGTGCCTGTTATTCAACAAAGTACTGGCGAAAAAGCACCAGCACGTACTTACCAAAATTTATTAACCAGCCCGTTTGATGAATCACAGTTTAAGTTTTACGGCCAAGGGCAATTGGCTCACATAACGCTTGATGGCAATACTCAAGCAATAGGTAGCCCTTCTTTATTTAAATCGTTTTCGGTATCACCTGATTCTACCAATATTTTAGTTGCCGGTATTAATGAGCCGTTTTCGTATCAAGTGCCTTACAGTCGCTTTGCAAGCACGTGGCAAATATGGGGCATGCGCGGCTATGCATTAGCAGAGCTGGCAAAACAGCCACTTGCCGATAATATTCCACAAGGTTACGACAGTGTACGCACTGGCCGCCGTAATTTTGAATGGCGAGCCGATCAAGGTGCTGAAGTTATTTGGGCCGAGGCGCAAGATGGCGGCGACATGAAAACCGACGTTGAGCATCATGATTATGTTTACAGCTTACGTGCACCATTTAAACGCGAGCCTAAATTATTTGCCAAAGTAGAGCGCCGTTATGCGGGAATGGAGTGGGGCAACGAAAACGTAGCAATGCTGACAGATTGGCGCTTTAGCGATCGCCAAGTACGTACTTACATAGTGCAACCACGAAATGCCGACAGAAACCGCGTGCTATTTTCAGAACGTAGTTATAACGATGCGTATAAAGACCCAGGTAATGCAATTTACGAGCGCAACGATTTAGGCGCAAACGTAATTAAAATTGTAGGCGGGCGTTATATTTACCTGCGCGGTAATGGTGCTTCAGAGCAAGGTAATGTGCCATTTTTAGATAGGTACGATGTTAAAACAAATAGCAGCAAGCGTTTATGGCAATCAGAAGCGCCATACTACGAGCGTGTTCGCGCACTGCTTGATGACGAAGGTGAGCGCTTTATTACTATTCGCGAATCTAAAACTGAGCAACCTAACTTTTTTATACGTGATTTAGATAACGACACGTTAACGCAACTAACGACATTTGAGCATCCGTACCCTGCATTTAAAGGCGTAACTAAAGAGCAATTACGTTATAAACGCGACGACGGTGTTGAGCTTTCGGGCACGCTTTATTTACCACCAGGGTACGATAAAACACAAGGGCCGTTACCGGTACTTATGTGGGCTTACCCACTTGAATACAAAGATAAAGCCGTAGCATCGCAAGTTCGCGAATCGCCGTATGCATTTACTTACATTGGTTATTGGGGCCCAATGCCTTACCTTGCCAAAGGGATTGCCGTGTTTGACGACCCTAAAATGCCAATAGTGGGTATTGATGGCAGCGAGCCAAACGATAACTTTAGAAAGCAGTTAGTATCAAGTGCGCAAGCAGCTATTGATGTATTGGTTAAAAAAGGCATTGCCGATAAAAACAAAATTGCCATAGCAGGGCACTCGTATGGTGCATTTATGGTTGCTAACTTATTGGCTCATAGCGATTTATTTAAAACAGGTATTGCCCGCAGTGGCGCGTATAACCGCACATTAACGCCGTTTGGTTTTCAAGGAGAAGAGCGTGATTTTTGGCAAGCACAAAGTGTGTACGCTAATATGTCGCCGTTTTTTCACGCTGAAAAAATTAACGAGCCAATGCTAATGATCCACGGTCAAGAAGATCCTAATTCAGGAACCTTCCCAATGCAAAGTGAGCGCATGTACGCAGCGCTTAAAGGTTTAGGTAAAGATGCTCGCTTAGTAATGCTCCCTTACGAAGCACATGGTTACCGTGCGCGTAAAAGCTTATTGCATGTATTGTGGGAACAAGAACAGTGGTTAGATAAGTATTTACTAAATGATACAGCAGAGCCAGTAGAGGTTATTACTGAACCCGTGGTAAGTACTGGGCAATAGTAATAAACATGAGTAAGCAACAGCGCGGCTACTTATAGCCGCGTTTTTGCTTTTAATATGAGAGTAAATTAATGATTGATGTAGCAGCACTTGCGGTTTTTATTCCTACCTTCTTTTTTGTGTCGATAACGCCAGGTATGTGTATGACCCTTGCCATGACACTCGGTATGAGCATTGGCGTGCGCCGCACATTATGGATGATGATAGGTGAGCTGTTAGGCGTAGCAACCGTTGCCATAGCTGCGGTATTAGGCGTTGCAAGCGTAATGCTAAATTACCCAGATGCGTTCGCTATTTTAAAGTGGGTTGGCGGTGCGTACTTAATTTATATTGGCTTTAATATGTGGCGAGCCAAAGGGAAAATGTCGGTCGATACCTCAAAACCAAATGACGTAAGTCGGAAGTCGTTATTTACGCAAGGTTTTGTAACCGCAATTGCTAACCCTAAAGGGTGGGCGTTTATGATCTCACTATTACCGCCCTTTATAAGTGTTGAGCATGCAGTAGCCCCTCAGCTTTTGGTATTGCTTGGCGTTATAATGACCACCGAGTTTTTAAGCATGTTGGCTTATGCAACAGGCGGTAAAAGCTTACGTTTATTTTTAGCCCGTGGCGATAATATAAAATGGATGAACCGTATTGCTGGTAGCTTAATGGGGTTAGTTGGAATTTGGCTTATTTTTGGTTAGCTCAAAAAGTAGTTGATATTGTCAATTAATTTGCTGTAGTTGATTTTATCATCTATTTAACGCTTAAGGCATGCCCAAAAATGAGTACACCCGTATCAGTAAATCCAGTAATTGTTGAGCCTAAAAAAACACCTGTAATTTATAAGATACTGGTTATGGTAAGTATTATTACCTTAATTGGCGGTACTCTAACTGGCATTATGACTTATGTAAATGTGGGTGTTACAGAGCATTTTTATGCCGACTGGTTTACCTCATTTATAAGTGCAGTATTGGTTATGGCGCCTGTTGGTTTTGTAATGATGACCTTAATGCATAAGCTAGTTAATAAGTTATTGCCTACTAGTAGCGAGCTAAAACGTAATTTAGTTATTAGTGTTTTTATGGCGCTGATCATGGAGTCTGTGATGGCGTTTGTTACCGCTACTAATAATATTGGCTATGCAGATATGCGTGTATTTGTAACTGGATGGGCTGAAGGGTTATTTGCCGCATTACCAATAGGTTTAACTATAATGCTGATAATGTCGGTTACGGTAAAACCTAAAATAGAACGCTTTTTAAAGAGCTAACGTATTAAAGCAAATAATTTAATACGTTTATAGTGGGCAGATGCATGAAGTAATTAGTTACTTAATTGAGTTTTCTACCGGGCAGCCTTGTTTACGGCATACACCTTCGTTACATAATTTGCATATTTTACGTGCTTCTACCTGCTCGCTTGTTAGGCTGCTAAGTGCTATTTCTATCAAACTTAAAAAACTTTGTTTTTGTTCATCATTAAAGTTGTTTAGTATTTTAGAGGTAGCTGTTTCTCTGCTGCTTAGTACTAGTTCAACCCTTTTACTTCCTTTATCCGTTACGCATAAAACAACAGAGCGGGCATCTTTTACTGACTTTCGCCTTTCTACAAGTTCTTCTTTTTCAAGTGTATTTATTAATCTAACTGCACCAGAATGCGTTAAGCCTAAAACCTTGCTTAGTACATCAATGGTTTCATTAGGATGATTGTAAATAGTGACCAGTGCCGCTTCGTGGCTTAGGCTTCGCCCGCCTAATTCAGCAATCTGTTTTTCAATGTCATTAGAAACAGAAGTAGCAAACGTGCCGATTAAATTTGATATATATTTTTCATTTTTCATAAACTTAATTATATGTGATTCGATCATATAAATATAGTGACAAATTAAGCGCGCTCACTTATTGTGTGACTCAGTCATGTATATTAACTCGAAATTAGTTAATCTACTTCGAATATTACACAAATTAGATGAGCGAGGATTTACCGCCAGCTCATCAGTTAAATAGAGCGATATAATTAAATGAAAAATGATTCAGAAACATTACGTTATACAAAAAAGTTTAAAACTGTATTAGATAAAAAGATGGCCTACATAGATGAAGGCGAAGGTGATCCTATTGTGTTTTTACATGGTAACCCTACATCTAGCTTCCTTTGGCGAAACGTTATGCCCTATTTGCAAGGAAAAGGGCGTTTAATTGCTATCGATATGATTGGATTAGGAGATTCACAAAAGTTAGATAACACCCATGAAGGCAGCTACTCACTTGCTGAAAACAGCAAATACACATTTGCACTTTTAGAAGCGTTGGGTGTAAATAATAACGTTACCTTGGTGCTGCACGATTGGGGTTCAGGAGTTGGTTTTAACTGGGCTAATACACATCGTGATGCAGTAAAAGCAATTGCGTTTATGGAAGCAATTGTTACTGACTTTCCAACATGGGACGATTTTCCTAAAGATTTTCACGGACCCATTGGCACTATGCGCTCAGCTGAGGGGGAAAAAATGGTGCTTAATGACAACTTTTTTATTGAAACAATATTACCAGCGACCATTGCACGCAAATTAACGCAGGCAGAGCATGATGAGTATCGCAGACCCTTTATAAATGCAGGAGAAGATCGCCGTACAATTTTAGCAGGGCCTCGCCAACTGCCCATTGCTGGAGAGCCTGCCGATACCGTGGCTTTAGTTAAAAGCTATGCGAGCTATTTAGCTAACTCTCACGATATTCCAAAGCTATTTATTAATGCTGAACCGGGTGCTTTTTTAGTTGGTTACGCAAGAGATTTTGTGCGCACATGGCCAAACCTAACTGAGGTAACCGTAAGCGGTATTCACTATATTTAAGAGGATTCACCGCACGAAATAGGTAAAGCTATTTCAGATTGGTTACCAAGATAAAAACGGGATGTATTAGTAAACCTGAACTTTGGATAATTAATCTATCTCAAGCTGTTATTTTCAGCGTTAACTACCATATATAGATGACGCTTTTATACAACTAAAAGCGTCATCTATTAACTATTTAAGTAAAAATGGTGCGGTTTTACTCGCCTTTACGCTTGCCACTTTTTCGGGTGAACCTTGCGCTACAATTAAGCCGCCTTCTTCACCAGCACCAGGGCCTACATCAATTACCCAGTCACTATTACGGGCTACTTGCATATCGTGTTCAACCATAATAACGGTATTGCCAGCATCAACTAATTTATTTAACTGCGACATTAACATTGATACATCCGATGGATGCAGCCCTGTGGTTGGTTCATCAAGAACATAAAGCGTGTTGCCGCGCTGCGCACGTTGCAGCTCGGTGGCTAATTTAATACGTTGCGCTTCACCGCCAGAAAGCTCGGTAGCAGGTTGCCCTAAACGCAAATACCTAAGACCTACTTGCATAAGTGCATCGAGTGCTCGAAGTATTGCAGGCTCATTTTCAAAAAAGGTATGCGCCGATTCAACCGTTAAATTGAGAATATCGCTTATGTTTTTATCACGATATGTAACCTCAAGTGTTTGCTCGTTATAACGTTTGCCATGACACACTTGGCAAGGTGAGTAAACGCTTGGTAAAAACAGCAGTTCTATATTTACAAAGCCAACGCCTTCACAGTTTTTACAACGGCCTTTAGCTACATTAAACGAAAAACGACCGGCATCGTAACGGCGCTCTTTTGCTTTTTGGGTTGAAGCAAATAGTTTACGCACATGATCAAATAAACCCGTATAGGTAGCTAAGTTTGAACGAGGGGTACGGCCAATCGCTTTTTGATTTACGGTAATCAGGCGGCTTATATTATTTATACCTTCAATGATTTTTCCGCTGGTGTGTGTTTGCAGCTCTTGTTCGAGTAAGTCGGCTTCGTCGGTTGGCGCTTGTGTTACTACTTTTTGCCCGAGCGCTTCGTAAACAAGCTCTACTAACGCTTGGCTTACTAGGCTTGATTTACCAGATCCCGAAACCCCAGTAACGGTTGTCATAACACCCAGTGGAAATTCTGCATTGAGTTTTTTAAGATTGTTACGCTCAACATCAGCCAATTTTAACCACGCTTTTGGCTGCCTTTGCTCCTTTTTTTGCGCGCTGTTTTGAGTAGACTCTTGACTGGCGTTTTTAGCAAAAAGGTGGCGACCGGTGTGCGAATTTTTTATTTTTCTTAACCCTTCAACAGGGCCGCTGTAAATAATGTCGCCACCATGCACTCCTGCATCAGGGCCTACATCAACAATCCAATCGGCATGTTTAACAACGCTGACATCGTGCTCAACAACAAATACAGAATTGCCAGCCGCTATTAACTCATCAAGCGCTTTTAAAAGTGCTTGTGTGTCGGCAGGGTGTAAACCCGCTGAAGGTTCATCTAGCACGTAAACCACCCCAAATAATTTAGAGCGGATTTGTGTAGCAAGTCGCAACCGTTGTAGCTCTCCGGGTGAGAGCGTTGGCGTTGTACGCTCAAGCGACAAGTACCCTAAACCAAGCATGGTTAGTGCTTCAATACGAGTGAGAATGTCACTGGCAATGCGCTGCGTAACAATGGCTTGCTCTGGATTTTTTGTATTCTTATTTACTTTGGTGCTGGCGGCGTTACTTAGTTTTTTAGCAAGTTCGTTTAATGTAAGTTGAGATAGCTCGCCAATATCGAGCCCTGCAAATTTAACACTTAACGATGCTTGTTTTAATTTTTTACCTTGGCAAGTAGGGCACTGCGATATTTGCATAAACTGCGATACGCGCTTTTTAGTACGCGGGCTTTGGGTAGTAGCAAAAGACTGTAAAACAAAGCGTTTAGCGCTTGAAAAAGTTCCCATGTAGCTTGGATCTTCGTTATTTTTTATCGCATTCTGTGTTTGCTCATAGGTGTAATCTGGGTATACCGGCACAGTAGGTGTTTCGTCGGTAAATAAAATCCAATCCCGTGCTTTTTTAGAAAGTTTGTTCCAAGGTGTGTCTATGTCATAACCAAGGGAAGTAAGAATACGGCTTAGGTTTTTACCTTGCCATGCTGGTGGCCACGCTTCAATGGCGCGCTGGCGAATAGTTTTTGTATCGTCTGGCACAAGTAGCTTTTCGGTTACTTCAAACACTCGGCCTATTCCTGAGCATTCTGGGCACGCACCTTGTGGCGTATTCGGCGAAAACGCATCGGCGTAAAGTATACCTTGCCCTTTGGGGTATTCACCTGCGCGTGAGTAAAGCATACGTAGCGCGTTAGAAATAGTTGTTATGCTGCCAACGGATGAGCGAACCGACGGTGCGCCGCGTTGCTGCTGCAAAGCAACGGCAGGCGGTAGCCCTTCAATAGAATCAACATCGGGCTCATCAACTTGATCTATCAACCTTCGGGCGTATGGCGATACCGAATCAAGGTAACGGTGCTGCGACTCAGCAAACAGCGTTCCAAACGCAAGCGACGATTTTCCAGAGCCAGATATTCCTGTAAAAACAACCAATGCGTTACGAGGTAAATCAACGTCTACATTTTTTAAGTTGTGAACGCGCGCCCCTCTTACTTGAATGCTATTACTGGGATCAGATAAATCCATTGTTGAGTTTTTATGTGTGTTTGCCATACGTTTATACTCCCGTTTAATCGCGCTTTTTACTTTAAGTTAGCTTTGAATTATTTACTATTATCACTTGTTATTACCCTAAAGTAGCGCAAGCACACTGAATGAGCGCTTAGTCTGTAGTGGCGCAGCCAAAGCGCTGGATAAAATTACGACGATTGTTTGTTTACAGAATGGGTATGGAATGCGAATATAATTTAAACAGTTATTGTTATGTTATTTGTTACTTAATTTATTAGGTAATTTACTAGGTATTTTACTAGGTAATAAAAAGGAACTAGCAGTGAATAAAGCCTTAGTGATCATTTTATTGGTGCTTTCGTGGGCAACCCAAGCCGACTCTATCAAAGCGCTAAATGTTGACCGTGCAGTACCAAATAGTATGCACTTATCGTTTGCAAACGATAGCAACATAACCCCTAAAAAAGGGGATTTTGAAATCGTTAATTATGTATTAATGAGCAATGAAGAGGGCGAACGCTGGGCTGTTATAACGCTAACTAACTTATCTTCGGGCAATCGAGAACTAGGCGAGGAGCATTTACTTGCGCTTTTTGCTGACGGCAGCCGATTCATGCCAATGGAATTTAAACTCGGTTTTAAAGGCAACGAAACACAATCGGTTACTGTATCGTTTGCTGATTATAAATTCCCTATTTTAAGTGTGTATTCGAGTAACGATTTGTAACTAATAACGATGCGATAATATTAAATTAGGGATATTTCTAAAATTAAGGGTTTTTATGAAGTTTGAAGATGCGCAACAAAATATGAACCTCGCATACTTCGGTGGTGGAACCGGTGTATTAGTGTCTGGCTTAGTTTGGTGTATAGCTGGCTTTGTCGCATTACTGCATTCAAATCAATCAAGTATGCTTACTTTGTTTTTTGGTGGTATGTTTATACATCCTTTAGCCATGCTACTTTCAAAAGCGCTTAAACGCTCTGGCAATCATGACCCTAAAAACCCATTAGGTAAATTGGCCTTAGAAAGCACTATTATTTTATTTGTTGGTTTGTTTTTAGCGTTTTATGTAGCAAAACTTCAAGCTGAATGGTTTTATTCAATAATGCTGATGATAATTGGTGTTCGCTATTTAGTTTTCAACACTTTATATGGCATGAAAGTGTACTGGATTTTAGGTGCTTCGCTTATGTTTTCTGGCATGTTGTGTATTGTATTAAATGCCAATTTTGTAATCGGCGCCTTTATTGGCGGGATAACCGAAATAGTATTTGCGCTAGTAATATTTGCCCAATCGAAAGGTGTGGTTTTAAAAACAGAATAACCCCCGATCATAATGGTAAAAATAGTGGCTATAGCAAAGGTTTTTAAAGTATTGAGTATCTGCAAATTGCATGTAGCTATTTAGTCTGCTTTGAGTGGTTGAACTCACAGCCATTTGCAGACGCTCAGGAGTTATAATATCTGAAGTCAAGATTTGATAACCATATAGAAAGCTCTCAGATTTTTCGATTAAGAAAATCCGTACTGAACTAAAAACTCAAACCTGATTTCAGCAATCAAATGTATTAATCAATTCAACTCTTATATTTAACAATTAAACAATTTTCGGTAAGTGACACGATGGTTCTAATTGCTTAAATGAATCAAGGTCACTCAAATGGCGCTCACGCCTTAAATGTACTTGGTTAAACGAAGTCCTTTTTTAATCATGAGATTCAGCTTTTCAAAATCTGATTGAGGTAAACGTGATAAACGGTCAACTGACTCAACTAAGAGGTTTTCACCGTTGATAGCACTTTGTTGTTTCGTAGAGGCTCTTAAATACATGTAGCTCTAATAATTTTTGCAACACAATGTATTGACCTTAGCGTAGTTACTGTAGTTTAATGCCTTTATTATGTAGAGATACATTTGTTAACTTTTTGTTTCTGCATGTTGTTTTATTGGAAGACTCGCAAATTAAGGGATTAAAAATGTTTAAAGTTAAAGCGTCTATTTTATCAATTACCGTATGTTCAGTACTAATTTCAGGTTGTAACTCTACACCCAAAAACAACGCTTCAGAGATGGGGATGAAAATACCTTCGTGGGTGTTGAACCCTACAACTGAGAGTGGCTTAATTGCTTCATCGTGTGTTGTCGCATCAAATAGTTTTGCGATGGACAAAACAGAAGCAACGACGCAAGCACGTGCTGAACTTGTAAATCAACTTGATACTCGTATTGCTTCATTACAAGAACAGTATTCTGAGAAAATTACTAACCTAGATGAAACCGTATCAAAATCAAAATTCTTAAACACGACGACTCAGTTTACTGAGCAAGCCTTACGTTCATCAAAAGTTATTAAAGTTGACTATGCACAAATGGCTGATCAGAAAAACTTATGCGCTTTAGTGACAGTAACTGAAGAAGGTGCACAATCACTATTTAAACAAGTAATGAAAAAGGCACCGGTTAAGTTAAGCCCAGAAAATGAAACTTTACTGTATTTAAATTTCACTAAAGCTGAAAACGCACAATAGTTGTTAGGACAAATATAATGACAACAGAAATGAAAAACAGTGATGCTGAACAGCAACAAGGCGTAAAAAATAAATCTCTCTATGAATATTTTGTCGCTATTGCCTTAGGTTTAATGGCAATAGGGCAATGGGGTGATACTAAAGATATTGCAGTCGAAGCTTGGCAGTTAACGCTGTCAAAATTCACCCATAAGTATGAATATGAATCGCTAAACCATGTAAATGTCGGCAGCAACTTAAAATATATCTCAACACATTTCGGTCAGCCAAAGTTAATTAAAAAAAGTAAATATCATGAAAATTTAAACTTTGCGTATTACCTTGAAAAAAAGTTTATTCTAACTTTAATTTTAGAAGGTGACAGAGTAAACGCTTATACCATTACTGGTTTAGTTGACGACTTTGTTCCTTATGGGTTACTTGATAAGCGAGAAAAAGAAAATACCTTATCGATTGCTGATAATTATACTGAATTTCAAGACTTTACATTAGATTTTAACAATGTTGAGTTCTTACTCGTGAAAGAAGAATTGGGTAAAGAAAAACTGTTTGTCAATCAATATTTTGGTGCTATTGGTTATGAGCAAAATATTAATGCTTCAAAAGCCGAGTTCAAAGGCTTATATGAAAAGCTTAATATGAATGATGAAGCCCCAAGTTTATTGGCAGACGTTAAGCGACTTACTAAGCAGGTGAGAAACAACTTTTACGGTGTTGGTGAAGTGAGTTTGTCGATAGTGGCAGATTCAGTATTAACAGACTTTGAGTATTCGTTGTATTACAAAAAATAAGGATATTTTTTATCATGGCTTTAAAGCGAATCTTGTCATTAGCACTTGTTATCTGTGCGACATCAGCAAGTTCAACTGCTTATGCGGTGCAAAATGATTTTGCCGATTTTAAAAAGAAATACCAGAGCAAGCACAAAGAATATACAGATGACTACACCCAACGTTATGAAGTTTATAAAAAAGAGCTAATTGAAAAGTGGGGTGTCGCAGAGCTAAGCTCAGACACAGAATATGTTACTTACTCTGATGATAAAAGCGTTAAAGTCATTGCTAATTTTGAAAACGACACTATCGAAGTCAATATTCAACGTGATGATCAACAAGGTCAAATCACGCCAGAAGAAGAAGAGGTAATGGTACGCGATGCTATTATGGAAGCGCTCAATGTAGCCCCTAAAGCGGCTGCTAAACAAAATATTGAATTTGCTTTTACGCCTGCGAAAAATCCTCAAACTGCTTTAACCCTTAAACCTAAAAAACTAGCGAAAAAAGTATCTTCAAAACAAGATACCTTGTTAAAGCATCTTGGAATTAATGACGGAAAAGAGCTAAAGTCCGCCTTAACTATGGTTGAAGAAGTTCCGGCAGAAAAACAACAAGCGATAGTTGTTGCCAGAACAGAAAAAAGGCTTTCGCAACAAATTACTCAAGTTGAACAGTTTGTTGAACGTGAAGAGCTTCCCCTGAAACAAAAAAAACGAGCTCAGCGTAAAGTTGCGGAGTTAAACAGTCAGCTGAATGAATTAAATCAAAGGCAAGATATTCTAACGAAGAAAAATATAAAGTCTTATAAAATTCAGCTAAAACGCGATCGCTTTAATAAAGCTGAAAAGTATTTATCTCAAGTGGCTATGCAAGCTAATCAGTGGAAGGTTGATCAAGAGGTTTTACTTGCGATTATGGAAACCGAAAGCCATTTTAACCCTATGGCTAAATCACACATTCCTGCTTACGGTTTAATGCAAATAGTACCATCTACTGCCGGCGCTGATGTAAATAAGAAAATATTTTCCATCAACAAAAACCCGACGCCAGAGCTTTTATTTAATGGTACAAAAAATATTGAATATGGCAGTGCTTATTTCAACATTTTACTGACCCGCTACTTGAAAGAAGTTGTAAACCCAACAAGCCGTATGTATTGCGCAATTGCAGCTTACAACACAGGTATTGGCAATTTAGCGAGAGCTTTCAATAATGGTGAAAGAGGTCGCATGAAAGCGATAAATAAAATTAATAAAATGACACCAGAGCAAGTGTTTGAAGTAATTAAAACTAAAACCCATACCGAAACTCAGCGATACCTGATCAAGGTTGTAAATAGTACAAACTATTTTGCAGAGCATATATAGGGAAAGGCTATGTTTTTACGTTATATAATTACTGCTTTTATTGGCTTAATCACTTTGAAGAGCTTTGCATTAGATGTTCCTGCAGATAACAAGCAATTCATTTATGGATTAGGTACTGATGTAACCTACGGGCAGGCCCAAAAATCAGCGATGGCTGATATTGTCATGAAACTATCAACCCGGATAACAGCTAAATCTCAAATCACCCAAACGAAAGAAAACAACCAAACGCAAACACGTGCTACTCAAAAAACTGAGGCGGTTAGTCGTGGTATTGAGCTGCCGAATGTTGAAGTAGTGGCGAGTGAAGAAAAACTAGGGAATTGGTATGTTATAGTGCGTGCTGAACGTAAGCTAGTGCAACGCTCTATCAAGCATCAACTGGTAAATTTAAATGATGATCTACTTTTCGCTTTAGAAGAATTTAAAGGTAAATATACGCCATCATGTTTCTATGCGCTTTCTGATGAAGCGAGTAACAAAGAAAAGTTGAATGAGCTCATTCCTGCTTATGTTGGCTCTGGTATTAGCGATGGTTCAGAAGATGAGTTTTATCAGACCCTTAATACCTTCGACCGTACGTTTAAAAAGTGTAAAAAACGTAATAGATACACTTTAACTTTTTCAGAATTGGTTAGTTCTGAATTTAAAAGATCAACAATAAAGTTTTTAAAAAACAATGGCTTTTATGTTGTTAGCAGTGGTGAAAATACTGGTGTTGTGCAATTCAATATTAAGAAAAATCAAACACTAGCCTATAAAAGCCATCTCACAATTTTAAATACTGAAATTTTAGTTTTCGATGAAACTGACACTTTGAAATATCAAGAATCATTCAAAGTGAAAGGTTCTTCATTTGAGTCAAAATCTCAGTCTTTAGCAAGAGCTGAAAAAAGCTTATTACAGAAAATACAAATTAAATAATTGATAAAGGGAAGTTACAAATGAACAAGAAGAACCTTTTAGTTAGCATGGTAACCGCTTTAACCATTACCGGTTGTGTTTCTACTCAGCCACCAACTGCATTACCAACATTTCCAGATGTTAATATTGGCTCTGTACCGGGCACGCCAGATGACTTAGGTAGTATTCAAAGTAGTAAATTACTCGTTGCTCAAGGTACAAAAGTAGGTGTGCCAGAGTATGTGCAGGCTTTATTTGCTGACAGCATTCGAGAATTCGTTGTTGATAGTGGCTCAGAAGTTATTGACCGTCAAATGGCGCAGCGTTTTATTGATGAAATTCAATTAAAAGAAAATTTAGCTGAAGACTATGATGCTTATGAAGGTCCGGTAGAAGCTAAGTTCTTAGTTATTCCAACGATCACAAGTTACTCTTGGGGTAGTGAATATGAAAAGTCTTACACTACTAAAAATAAAAAAGGTGAGAGCACAAGGCATCCTGACGAATGTGATTACACAGGCCGAGCAAAAGGTAACATCCAGATTCGTTCATTACCTTCAATGCAGCAAATTTTATCTGTGAATTTATCTGGTCGTAAGTCTAGCTCACAAGAGAGCCCTTCTAGTCGTAAATGTAATGAGGGCGGTATGGTAAATAGCGTAATTAAAGGGGCTATTGGTGAGTTACTTGAAAAAGGTGATGACGATTACGTAACTTTAAGCAAATATGTAGGTTCACAAGGAATAGTTACTGGTGCTAAGCAAGCTGAAGGTAAAATATATTTTGAAACTAACTTAGGTCGTATACACGGCGCTAAAGCAGAACAGGCGGTTGCTATTTATCTAAAGATGGGTGGTGAGTTAGTCAAAGTTGCTGCTGGTGAACTTGTAGATAAAGACAATATTTTTAATCGAAAGTCATTTATAACAGTTGAAGAAGAACACCAATCACGTATAAAGCGTGGCATGATTGTCATGCTTTCAGGTGAGTGTACAAACATGTTTTGTTCAATAGACAATACAATAAAATCTATAACTAAATAACAATTATGATTGCAGTAGATACCTTATTGTTATGAAAAGCAAAGAAGAGGTTTTAGCCTTTATTAAACGGTTATCCCCGCTTCAGCGGGTGATAATTCAGGCGCATGATTTTCCTGATCATGATGCTATTTCTTCTGCGTATGCATTATCAGTGTTGCTATCTCATTACGAGATCAGCACTCTGATCGTTTACAACGGAGAAATTGACAGAATTTCACTTTCTAACCTGATCCAATGGTTAGAAATTCCTATTTATCATTGTTCACAAGTAAAGCTAAACCCGTCAGATAAAATCATTAATGTTGATGGTTGTATCGGCGAGAAAAATGTAACAGACGTGCCGGGCGATGAGATTGCAGTAATAGATCATCACACTATCAAACCTACTAAATCATTTTGGTTTAAAGATATTCGTAGTGATTATGGAGCCACCGCGACCATTATTTGGGAGTATTATAAGTTACTTGGTATAGAAATGTCGGTACAGGTGGCGAGTGCGTTATTAGTAGGATTAAATGTTGATACCGCAAATATGACAAGAGGCTTCTGTAAAGCTGATATTAAGGCTTTTGTTTACTTGAATGCTCGCTCAGATTTAACCTTTGTCAATCGTGTATTGAGAAATACCTTAATGCAAGGGGAACTGAGAAATTTTGAGCACGCGTTTAGAAATTTGTCTGTTGATAATGGTGTTGCCTCTGTGTTACTACCTGAACCATGCCCTAAGAATATGCTAGGTATGCTGGGAGATTTTCTTTTATCCGTTAATGAATTTGATGTTGTTATTGTTGCGGTTAAACAAAATAATGGTTTACAACTATCTTTTCGTTCTGAGCGGAGTTTTTCAAGTTAGTTGTCGCATCAAGTTAAATTTTATGCCGCCCGCATTGCTTCTTTTTTTTCTGGATTTAAATTTACTTCATTGATCATTGTCCAATCTCGAGATTTTCCTGACCAACGA
>NZ_JACGWD010000048.1:0-35825 GCF_014077565.1 Pseudoalteromonas sp. 5Ae-yellow | reverse complement strand
ATCTGTATCAAGTAACCAATGACTAAGCATAAAAATACCCTCATAATCAAAAGATGATAAGGGTATTGTGAAGCAACCAAAAGATCGGTCAACCGATCAAAAATACCTTAACTGATCGGTGTTAACTGAAAAGTGGCTTTTTTTTGCTTTAAAGCATGCTAAATTAGCTGAAATTTATAAATGGAGAAACCTGTTGGAATTTTTATACGAGTACGGTTTGTTTTTTGCTAAGACAGTCACTTTTGTTATCGCTATAGCAGTTATTTTAATGCTAATAGTTGGCGCTGCAGTTAAGCCAAAGGCCAAAAAAGGTGAAATACAAATTGACGATATATCAGAGCAGCTAGTTGAACTTAAAGAAAGTTTTTTACAAAATACGTTGGGTAAAAAAGAGCTTAAAGCGCATCAAAAACAGCTTAAATCAAAAAGTAAAAAAGCAGATAAAGATGAGCCTAAACCTCGTTTATATGTAATTGACTTTGTGGGTAGTATGGACGCTCACGAAGTAGAAAGCCTGCGAGAAGAAATTACAGCCATTATCTCTATTGCCGATCCAAGTAAAGACAAAGTACTTATTCGTTTAGAAAGTGGTGGCGGTGTTGTACATGGCTACGGACTTGCTGCATCTCAGTTACAGCGTATTAAAAGTGCGGGTATTCCTCTGAGTGTTGCAATTGATAAAGTGGCAGCAAGTGGTGGTTACATGATGGCGTGTGTCGCGGATGAGATACTTGCAGCGCCTTTTGCAATAGTTGGATCTATTGGTGTGATAGCTCAAATACCTAACTTTAATAAAATATTAAAGAAAAATGATGTTGAATTTGAGCAAATAACAGCAGGTGAATTTAAACGCACACTTACTTTATTTGGTGAAAACACAGATAAGGCCCGTGAAAAATTTCGTGAAGAAATTGAACAAACACATGATTTATTTAAAACGTTTGTAAGCACTCAACGTCCAAGCTTAGATATAAACTTAGTTGCGACAGGTGAGCATTGGTTTGCAACTCAAGCGATAGATAAAGGCTTGGTAGACGTAATAAAAACGAGTGATGATGCATTGCTAGAGCAGCAACATGAGCGTCAAATTTATAAGATTAAATACAAAGTTAAAAAAGGGCTGAGCGATAAGCTAGCTCTTGGCTTGAGTAGTGGTGTAAATAAAGTCGGAATAAACTTACTTTCTAAGTTTAAGTCGTTAAATCCTTAGATTAGAATCTTTTTCAGGATTCAGTTTAATTATTTTTACTCGAAAAAAAACCTTGATGGATTGCATCAAGGTTTTTTTATAGCTGTATAAATGTAGCTTATGAGTCAATAGATTTATGATAATCTTCTAAGTCTTTAGCTGCATTAGGATCGTTAAATATGCTCTCATCTAGCTCACCTTCAGACTTGGCAACAACACAGGTAACCATACAATCGCCGGTTACATTAACTGCTGTACGTGTCATATCAAGTAATCTATCTACACCGATAATAATTGCAATCCCTTCTACAGGTAAGCCAACTTGGTTAAGTACCATTGCCAGCATTATTAAACCAACACCAGGTACGCCTGCTGTACCTACAGAGGCAAGTGTTGCTGTTAATATAACCATTAGATAATCAGATATTGTCAAATCGACACTAAACACTTGTGCAATGAACACGGTAGCCACACCTTGCATGATGGCAGTGCCATCCATGTTAATGGTCGCGCCTAGAGGGATAGTGAATGAGGCAACGGAGTTGTTAGCGCCTAGCTTTTTAGTTGCTGTTTCAAGTGTAATAGGCATAGTTGCGCTTGAGCTTGAAGTACTAAATGCAAATAAGCATGTGTGCTTCATTTTTGCTAAGAAAATAAGTGGGTTTAAGCCTGTAAGTACTTTTAGTAATACGGTGTAATTTACAAGCGCATGTAATAACAGTGCTAACACTACAACGCCAAAGTATTTGGCTAAGCTCACAATTAAGTTAAGCTCAATTGTTGTGAACAGTTTTGCCATTAAAAAGAATACGCCATAAGGGGCAATATTCATTAAAAGCGTAACTAGTTTTAAAATCACAGTGTTTAAATCTTCAAATACGGTAGCAACACGCTTTCCTGCTTTACCACTTAATGCCATTGCTACACCAAATAAAAGTGCAAACACAATAACTTGAAGCATATTACCTTTGGCCATCGCTTCAAAAGGGTTTGTAGGAAACATATCTATAATTACACGCGCTAGGGTAGGCGCTTCTTTCGCGTCGTAAGTTGCATTAGATGGCAAGCTTATACCTTCACCTGGGCTAAATAATAAGGCAAGTGTAATTGCGACTGTTATAGCAATAGCCGTCGTTAATAAGTATAAACCAATAGATTTACCACCTAGGCGACCTAATTTTTTAGGGTCACTTAAGCTACAGGTACCACAAACAAGCGATACAAAAACAAGAGGCACCACTAACATTTTCAAGCTGGCAATGAATATTTGACCACCAACATGGAAAATACCATCAACAAAAAAGGCTTTAATTGGCAAAGAGAATAACCCAAGTGGTATTAGATAATCGTCTTCACCAGCTAATATAGCCTGAAATATAAAACCTACTGTAACCCCAAGCGCCATACCAATCATGATGCGAGTGGTTAAACTCATTGAACGGATTTTTGACATATTTCCTGATCTACATTTTATAAATTTGCCATAGACTACCAGCAAGGAAATATTTACTACAGAAAAAGTTAGTATTTATTTAAAAATATTTCACTCAAAAAAGTAATAAAAAACTGTGATTTTAGACTAAGTTATAGGTTAATATTAAGCAGGAATTAATTTTGATTATAATAACAACGCTAGGGAGAGGTTTATGCCTTTAATGCGACTACTCAGCATCTCATTGCTCAGTTTTTTTCTTACAGCTTGTGGTGGCGGTGGGTCACTTGAAAAAGACGGTTCTATTAGTGATGGTGATTCCACTACGGAAACATCAACCTATACAATAAGTTTGAAAGGTTATTTGAAAGCGAGTGATACTGAGTCGAATAGTGTGACTGCTGATGCTCCTTTAGAATTAAGAGCTAGTTTAGTTAATGAAGATGGTGATGCAGTGTCTGGCGAGCGTATTACATTCACGTTAGCGGATTCTATTGGTTTACTTGACCCAGTCTCTGGCACGGTTTTAACTAACACTGATGGTGGAGCATCGATCACTCTTACGGCAGGCGATACTGCGGGGGCGGGTATTATTACTGCTACCTATATTAACGGTGAAGACACCTACAGTGATTCGTTTGGATTTGCATCAGATGGTTCTGAGAATGATGACTCAAGTATAAGTGGAAGTATTGAACTAGATATTTCAATTTTAGATATTACTGGTTCGCCATTTACAGCTGAAAATCCAGTCAGTAAAGATAATAAAGGGACGGTTACCGCTACCTTGTTAGATGAAGATGAACCTTTACAAGGCCAGCTAATTTCTTTTACAACTAACTACACAGGTAAAATCACACCTGTGTTAGGTACGGCATTAACAGACGCGAGTGGTAAAGCTTCCGTAACGCTCAGTAGCGGTGATTCAAAAGGTGCGGGCCAAGTTGTTGCCATTTATACGGATGAAAGCGGTAATAGCATCACTAAAGTTGCAGGCTTTATTTCAAATGGTGATGATGCACCTGTTGAAACTGCTGAAGCAGAGCTTGATATCAAGTTATTACAAGGCTGTGCAAGTAATTGGGATGCTAATCGCAACACAACATCCCTCGAAAGCACATATCTCGCATCTGGTTGTAATGTTGTAAATCAATTTTCTTCTGATGAACTTATTGACGTTATGATTAAAGTCACAGATACAAGTTCAGGTGATGGTATTGATGGCATTATAGCTGAGTTATCTACAGACCTTGGTGCCTTGTTACCAGAATCAGGTAAGGCACTAACAGATAACTTTGGTTTTGCAATTTTAAAATTACAGCCAGGGGCAAACAGTGGTGCGGGAGAAGTATCTGTTACTGCTAAATCAGTTACTGCTTCAAAAGCATTTGAAATCGCTACAGCAGAATTAAGTGTTGAAATTTCAAATGGTTTATATAATAAATTAGATGATGCTGGCAATGTGATTGATAGCGAATTTGTGCCGCTAGCAGCTGGAGCTACCACGGTTATTTCAGTAAATATTTATGATGCAAATGGAGATTTGTTTGTGACTCCACTAGATGTTGAATTCACATCTGGTTGTGTTGAATCTGATCTTGCGGTAATGGATGATACTGCAACGAGTATTAGTGGTATTGCAACAGCGACATACCGAAGTAATGGCTGTAACACATCACAAGGCGATACGGTTACAGCGACAGTGCTTACTGGTGGTACACCAAAAGTTGTTACAGTTAATGTACCTGTATCGGCTGCCGCAGTAAGCTCGATTGAATTTGTTGAAGCATCAGAAAATGTAATTGCACTAAAAGGGACTGGTGGAGTTTCTCGTAAAGAAATCAGCCAACTTACATTCAAATTAACAGATGAAATAGGTAATACTGCTAAGCAAAAGCGCTTAGACTTTCGTTTAAGCTCGACTAATGGTGGCATATCACTTTCTGAAGTTACAGATGCAACCGGTTATTCGCATGCTAGTGTTTCAACAGACTCTGAAGGTTTAGCACGTATTCAAGTGAACTCTGGTTTTGTTCCTAAGGCTGTGCGTGTGCAAGCTTGCTACATCCCAGATGAACTTATTCCAGCTGACCAAAACGACAACGTTACATGCTGGAAAGAACTTTATGATGAGTGTCTTCTTGATGATGCTGAGCGTGATGCCAATGTTTCATGTCCAACCGGAGAGCTTTCATTAGTTTCATTAGATGAGCAAGTAATTACAGTATCTGATTTAGTTTCGATTAGTTCGGGTTTACCAGATGGCAATAGTTTCACTGCTGCACCAACTAACTTCAATATTGAAGCGTTAAGTTATACCGGTGATATTGAAGAAGTTAATGTTTATTTAGCTGATCATTTTAACAACCCTGTTCCTGATGGTACATCGGTATACTTAACAACTGAAGGTGGTGCTATTGGTACCATTGATGGTACAGAGTTTAATCCGCAGCTTGAGTGTAATACAGTCGACGGTCAATGCGTTGCTCAATGGCGTTCACAAAACCCAAAACCATTCACAGATGCAAAATGGGGCAATAAGATTAACAGCATTAACCCTAAAAGTGAAACTAATGAACTTAACTGTGATCTTTACTTTGGTTCTGCAGCACCTTGTATGGCCGGTATTTTAAATGCTGCTTTCAATGAAAATGGCGTCCCGCTTGGTGGTCGTGCAACAGTGCTTGTTACCGCTAAAGGTCAAGAATCGTTCATTGACATTAACGGAAATGGGCGTTTTGATACCAACGAATATTATAGTGGCTATGATCTAACAGAAGCATTTATCGATCACAATGAAAACGGTGTTTATGATGGCTTAGCTGGTATTTATGATCCTGTTACAGCGACAGTGATAAAAGCCGCTGATAACTGTCAAGAAGGCGATAGTGATGATCCATGTAGCCCAGAGAATACAAATGCTGGACATTTTGAAGAAAACTGGGATATTGACCTCAATGGTATGCACACGCTAGCTGATGGAAAATATAATGGTTTAGTATGTAAAGCGGAAGCAACAACACCAACTGATGGTGACACATTTGAAAGCCTTTGTACTAAAGAATTAGTTGATATTCGAGATTCGTTTGAAATTATTATGTCTGGCAGTACTGCTTACAGCCGATTTGTAGTAACAAAAGATGAGCTACGTAATCGATTCGCTGATGCACTAGCTGAAACCACTGAGGATGATCCTGACGTTTTCACAGAGAATGCTATGCAACTTGCTAGAGATATTGAGGAATGTAATTTAATCCGACGTTTTCCTGCAGCTGAAGAAAATTTAAAAGGTCCGCGTGTACTAGACCTAGAGGAAACAGCTGATACTAGTTATTGTGACGTGAGAAATATAAATCTTACAACTGCTGATTCTGGTGTTGAATTAGCCGCCTTAACTTTCGCTGTTTATTACTCTGATATATATAATAACCCAATGCCTGCAGGTACCAGCGTAGCTATATCTGCTGGTAATGGTGAATACAGCGGTACAGATGGTTTTGATATTCGCAATTCAAATGCAACGTTTGCATTTGGTGAAGCTCTATCAATTAGCCGCGAAGCAGAAGGAAATGATAAAACGGAAGGCTTCTTAACCGTTGAGTTTACGACTGGTAAAGGCAACATTTCAACAGCTCAAATTGCAATAAGTGATGATAGTTGATTGCTAATGAGTAGTTTAAAATAAAAAATGCCAACCTTTAGGTTGGCATTTTTGTTTCTGTTCTATATATTCCACATCAATTAATCTAAAAACACCTGTTTGTTTAATTTAACGACAAAAATTGTTCGTTTATTCAGTAAATACTGAAAAGTTTGTATTAAAAGCTTGTAACAACTAGTGTTTGTAGATATACCTATAAATATTCGCGCCGCTTATGTCGGCAAAACACATTTTTAATATTTGGTTAGAAATAGGCAACTATGGGCAAATCGCTAGTAATTGTAGAGTCACCTGCTAAGGCTAAAACAATTAATAAATATTTAGGTAATGACTTCATCGTAAAGTCCAGTATTGGGCATGTACGTGATTTACCTACTTCAGGTTCGAGCAAAGCTAAAGTGCCGGCAACTAAAACGCCAGCAGAAGTTCGCAAAATGGAGCCTGAAGAGAAAGCAGCGTATAAAAAGCAACGAGATTATACTAACCTGGTCGCGCGTATGGGTATTGATCCTGAGCAAGGTTGGGAGCCGCATTATGAAATCCTGCCAGGTAAAGAGAAAGTTGTTCAAGAATTACAAAAGCTGGCTGAAAATGCAGATCAAATATACCTCGCAACGGATTTGGATAGAGAAGGGGAAGCAATTGCTTGGCACCTTCAAGAAATCATTGGCGGTGAACCTGAAAAGTATAAGCGCGTAGTTTTTAACGAGATTACCAAAAACGCAATACAACAAGCCTTCGAAACACCAGGTGAGCTTAATACTGACATGGTTTACGCTCAGCAAACACGACGCTTTTTAGACCGTGTTGTAGGCTTTATGGTTTCTCCTTTGTTGTGGGCAAAAGTTGCACGTGGTCTATCTGCAGGACGAGTTCAGTCTGTTGCGGTACGCTTATTAGTTGAGCGTGAACGTGAAATTAAGGCATTTATCCCTGAAGAGTTTTGGGATATTCACGCTGACGTTAAGAATACTGAGTCTGAGTTACGCTTAGAAGTAACCAAACAAGCAGGAAAGGCATTTAAGCCTGTAAATGAAGCTCAGGCTAGCGCAGCGGTTAAAAGCCTTGAGAATGCAGAATACAAAGTAATTAGCGTTGAAGAAAAACCAAGTAAAAGTCGCCCAAGTGCGCCATTAATTACTTCAACCATGCAGCAAGCGGCAAGCACACGTTTAGGTTATGGCGTTAAAAAGACCATGATGCTTGCTCAGCGTTTGTATGAAGGCGGTTATATTACGTACATGCGTACTGATTCAACTAATCTTTCAAAAGATGCCGTTGAAATGTGTCGTGAGTATGTAACAAACGAGTTTGGTGCTAAATACTTACCAAAAGATCCAATTAGCTACAGCTCTAAAGGCAATGCACAAGAGGCGCATGAGGCAATACGTCCTTCAAGCGTTACCGTGTTATCTGGTCATGTTGAAGGTGTTGACGCCGATGCTAAAAAGCTGTACGAGCTAATTTGGCGTCAATTTGTAGCGTGCCAAATGGTACCTGCTGAATATGATTTAACAACACTAACTGTTGCAGCTAACGACTTCCAGCTTAAAGCGAAAGGCCGTGTGCTCCGCTTTGATGGTTGGACAAAAGTACAACCTGCAATACGTAAGAAAAACGAAGAAGATCAATCACTACCGGCTGTTAAAGAAGGTGAAGTCCTTACTTTAATCGAACTCGATCCTAAGCAACATTTTACTAAACCGCCAGCGCGCTTTAGTGAAGCAAGTTTAGTAAAAGAGCTTGAAAAACGCGGTATTGGTCGTCCATCTACTTATGCGTCAATTATATCAACGATTCAAGATCGTGGTTATGTACGTGTAGAAAACCGCCGTTTCTTCGCTGAAAAAATGGGTGAAATAGTTACCGATCGCTTGGTTGAAAATTTCACTGATTTAATGAACTTTGATTTTACAGCTAAAATGGAAGGCCGTTTAGATGATATCGCTGAAGGCGAGCGTGTATGGACTCAAGTTCTAGATAAGTTTTATGCTGATTTTTCAACGCAATTAACTGTTGCTAAAGACGAGCCAGAGAACGGTGGCATGCGTCTTAACGAGATGGTTGAAACCGATATTGAATGTCCTACGTGTAGCCGAAAAATGGGTATACGAACGGCATCAACTGGTGTTTTCCTAGGGTGTACTGGTTACAGCCTTCCACCAAAAGAGCGTTGTACTACAACAATGAACTTGGTGTCGGGTGATGAAGCAGTTGCAGCTGATGTAGAAGATGTAGAAACTGAAAAGTTAATGCAGATGAAGCGTTGTCCTATTTGTGAAACTGCAATGGATTCATACCTAATAGACGAAACCCGTAAATTACATGTGTGTGGTAATAACCCGGCATGTAAAGGGCATATAGTTGAAGAAGGTACCTTTAAAATTAAAGGCTATGACGGACCAATTATCGAATGTGATAAATGTGGCTCTGACATGGAACTTAAATCGGGTCGTTTTGGTAAGTATTTTGGCTGTAATAATGACGAGTGTAAAAACACACGTAAACTACTTAAAAGCGGCGAAGCTGCTCCACCAAAAGAAGACCCTGTTCACATTACTGAATTAGAGTGTGAAAAGTCAGATGCGTATTTTGTATTACGTGATGGCGCAGCTGGTATATTTTTAGCTGCAAATACTTTTCCTAAGTCTCGTGAAACACGTGCGCCTAAGGTAGAAGAGTTAAAACGCTTTAGAGACCGTATCTCGCCTAAGTTTTATTACTTAGCAGATGCACCTGCTAAAGATCCTGATGGTAATCTTGCTGTTGTACGCTACAGCCGTAAAAATAAAGCTCAGTATGTTATGACTGAAGTTGACGGTAAAGCTACCGGCTGGACTGCTCATTATGAGGCAGGTAAATGGACAGAAGAAGCGAAGAAAAAAGCAGCGCCTAAAAAGAAAGCAGATGCAAAAAAGGCACCAGCTAAAGCTAAGCCTAAAGCGAAAGCTAAAAAAGAAGATGAATAAGCTCGTTATTGCTTATTCATAGCTTTTGTAGATTTAAAAAAGTCATAAAAAAACCGGAATGCACAGCTTGTGTCTATTCCGGTTTTTTTGTGCCTAGTTGAGTGCTTTCGCAACGGCTTTATTAGCAGTACATTCACCTAAGCGTGTTACCAATTTGATTAAAAACATGCTGATTTTAGCGTATTAAATAACTCAGTTACTGCGTTAAAAACTATTCATATATGACTGCATAGATGCAGAGAGTAGGCATTGCATGGAGCAGCTGCCGAGAACAAATATATGTCATGCTTTTTCGCTTAGTTATTGAGCTATATTCTTAGCGCTATAATTGATCACTAATTAAATGTAATTGGTATAATTAAATCTTAACAGAAGATACTTTTTTATAGCCTTCAGATTCAAGCTCATCATTTACGCATTTTAATACGTAGGCATTTAGCTCTTCATTGCTTACGTCATCATCTTTAGCCCAGTTAACACACATTTCTGTGTATTCTTTTATCATTTCGGCTGAAGCTGTTGGCGCATCGTCTGCAACCGCGTAAGTCGCAGATACTGCAAATAGTGGTGCTACGATTAATGCTAGCAATGCTTTTTTCATTCGTTTATTCCTAAAAAAATGGTGTGATGACTGATTTATCCAGTTTAAAGTTAGGTATAAATCAGTAGTGCCCAATTCAGAACAACTCTGTTGGTATGCTGATTTTTAATCGAAATTGAAATAAAAGATAACGAAATTTTTTTATCGTGAGGATGAGTAATTTACTTGTCAGTTTTTTAACTTTAGTAAGTACAGCATTATCAGCTGGAGTAATATATTTAGTAGCTAAGAAAACTTGATTCTGCGCTTTATATTAATAACCTTTAAATTGTTTTAGGAAAAGTGATTTTTTAGGTTCAAAAATGAAATGGATAAGCGCCATTGTATATTTCTGCTATGAGGATATTTTAAGTTTGTAATATCAGCCGTATTATTTGCTTTAACTGAATGTCTAAATGTTGAAACTAAAAGTCACTAGAATGCATTAAATACAAAAAAGCCCAAGTGAATAGCTTGGGCTTTTTCGTGTGTAACGCGCTTACGTATACACTAAACGTAACTTTTGAGTCATTAACACTGAGCGTAAAAACATGCGTAAGGCTCAAGTATTGTGGTGCCTCGGTCTAACTTTGCGCTGTGGTGGCTAAGCTCGGTGTATTCTTTAACGATTGATGTTGGCATATCAATACTTGTTTGCTTAGCGCTGAGATTGAACATACAAAGCATTCTTTGCTTTCCAAGCGTTCTATAAAAAGCAAGCACAGGCTCTGGCGTTTCTATAAATTCAATATCACCTTCAAGTAAAACTGTTTGGCCTTTTCGCCATGCCATAAACTCACGGTAGGCATTTAAAATTGAGTTGTTATCATCTGTTTGTATAGCTACTGATTGCTGCTTATGTGCATTATCAACGGGTAGCCAAGGTTTTACTTCACTAAAACCTGCATGAGATGAATCAGCTAGATCCCAAGGCATTGGTGTTCTACAGCCATCACGCCCTTTAAAATTAGGCCAAAACGTAATGCCGTAAGGGTCTTGTAAATCTTCAAATGCCACACTTGCTTCACCTAGACCTAGCTCTTCACCTTGATACATACACACGCTGCCACGAAGAGAAGCTAATAGGGCGGTTAGCATTTTACATTGTTGAGGGTTTACTTCGCCATTTTCGCTCCAGCGGCTCGCTACGCGCTCTACATCATGATTACTGAATGCCCAGCATGGCCAGCCTTCAGTCATACGTTGTTCTAGAGTTTGAACCGTAGTTCTAATATATTCACTTGAGTAATCATTTGTTAATAGCTCAAAGCTATAACCCATGTGCAGTTTGTCGCCACCTTGGGTGTACTGCGCCATTGTAGCTAATGAATCTTCTGATGAGATTTCGCCAAGCGATACAGTACCTGGGTATTTATTAAGTAATGTGCGAATATCTTGCATAAACTCAATATTTTCAGGCTGAGTATTATTGTAGTAATGGTACTGAAATGCATACGGATTATCTTCACTAAAACCACGACCCTGGCGCTTATCTTTTGGTTTAGCCGGATTATCACGTAATTGCGCGTCGTGATAGCAAAAATTAATTGCATCAAGCCTAAACCCATCAACGCCTTTTTTAAGCCAAAACTCAACATTATCAAGCACAGCTTTTCGAACATCTGGGTTATGAAAGTTAAGATCCGGTTGTTCGGTTAAAAAATTATGTAGGTAGTATTGCCCGCGACGAGGCTCCCACTGCCAAGCACCACCACCAAAAATAGACAGCCAATTATTAGGTGCTGTGCCGTCATCTTTGGCTTCAGCCCAAACATACCAATCCGCTTTATCGTTATTTTGATTTTCGCGGCTATCTGTAAACCATTGGTGTTGATCTGATGTATGGCTTAGTACTTGGTCAATTATAATTTTAATATTGCGATCATGGGCTTGGCTAATAAGTTCATCAAAATCGTTTAAATCACCAAAAAGCGGGTCAATGTCACGGTAGTCACTAATATCGTAGCCAAAGTCTTTCATTGGCGATTTGAAAAAAGGTGAAATCCAAATTGCATCAACGCCTAAGCTTTTAATGTAATCAATACGATTAATAATCCCTTTTAAATCACCAATACCATCGTTGTTGCTATCTTGAAAGCTACGCGGATAAACTTGATAAATCACCGCACCTTTATACCACTGCTTTTGGGTCATGCTTTTCTCCGTCATTCTACACAGTATTTAGACTATTCTTTATTGTGATTACGATTAATCACGTTATTTGCAAAAAGCATACGTGAAGCCTTTAATCCTGTAAAAAGTCTGCATACGTATGCACTAAAAATAATGCAATAAATTTATTAAAAATAAGTGGTTAGAGTGGCTTTAGTAGCGTTCATTTTGCGTATCTATTGTTTACCAATTACGTCAGTCATTGATTTATTAGTTAAATTGAATCTAACAGATTGTACTGTAAGGGAAATATATCCCAGGATCTATATTAAATGGTCTGACCAATTTAACGCTTGGTAAATGTGGAATAATTTAAACGTTATTTGACAGTGATAGTTAACTTCACCTTGTTTACATTTAAGTAAAAGTGCCATTAAGTTTCAATAGAATTGATTTGACTATTGATGTTTGTCTTGTGTTTTTTATCTACTTTATTACTAATAAAATCAATTGGTTAAAAATAAACGTGTGTAATATGTGTTAATGTTAGGCTACATTGAAATTGTTGAATACGTATGCATAAAGTTGTTAATAAAATAAATCTGGCGTTAATATTCATCCTGACAACAAAATTAGCTCGCCTTGTTTAACTATCACTTAAACATTGAACGCGGGTATCACAATATGGGTAACGGGAAAACATTATGTCTATGTTCAAACCAAGTATATTAACTTTGGCATTAACAGCTGCAGGCTTATCGAGCTTTGCTACACAGGCTGCTCAAGAAGATACAATAAAAAAAGATGATGTAGAAGTTATCGAAGTTAAAGGCTTTCGTGGCAGTGTGGTTGAGTCTATTAACACAAAACGCTTCTCTACACAGGTTGTAGAATCTATATCGGCTGAAGATATTGGCAAATTACCAGATTCTTCAATTGCTGAATCGATTGCGCGTTTACCCGGTTTAACAGCTCAGCGCTTAGACGGCCGAGCAAGTCGTGTCTCTATTCGTGGTTTTGGCGAGAATGAAAGTGGCACAACGTTTAATGGTCGTGAACAAGTATCGATTGGTGATAACCGTGGTGTAGAGTTTGACCTTTACCCATCAGAAATAATGAGCGGTGTAACTGTTTATAAAACGCCAAATGCAAGTATTGATGCTGAGGGTATTGCTGGTGTTATTAATATGCAAACAGTTCGTCCACTAAGTAAAGGCGAACGTGTTGTGCAAGTAAATGGGCAGTATGAGCAAACCAGCTTTGGTAAATTAAACCCTGACGGCAACGACGACGGTTACCGAGGCACTATTTCATACATTGACCAATTTGCAGACGATACCATTGGTGTTGCATTTGCACTAAACACCATGAGTTCACCAAACCAAGAAAAACGTTGGAACTCGTGGGGTTACCCAGAAAGAGAAGTAGATGGCCAAACATATTCAATTTTAGGTGGTGCTAAACCATTTGTACGTTCATCTACACTTGAACGTGACTCAGCAATGCTTGTTTTAGAAGCGGCGCCCACAGATAAATTAAACATGACGTTTGATGCGTTATATGTAGATTTTACAGATGAAAAAATCTTACGTGGTATTGAAGTTCCATTTGCATGGGGCCAAGGCTCAATTGACCCTGCAAGCGTAGTTGTAGATGGCGCAAGCGGCTTTGTTACCAGTGCGGTAACAAATGGCCAGCGCGTAATTGTGCGTAACGATTACGAAGAACGTGAAGCAGAATTAACCGCATTTGGTTTTAATACTAAATACGATATTGACGATTCATGGTCAGTTGAGTTTGATGCAAGTTACTCGCAAGTAGACCGTAAAATTTGGAGCCTTGAAAGTTATTCGGGCACAGGTCGCGGTGATACGCGTGGTGTTGCAGATAACCTAGGTTATACTTTTGATGGTGGTAATACTGGTGCTACGTTTACTCACGATTTAGATTACAGTGATTACAGCTTAATTCAGTTAGGTGGACCTCTTTCTTGGGGCTCAAACAAGGCGTTGAATAATAAGTATGGCTTAATTGATGCAGATGGAAATGATATTTCTGGTTATAAAGATCAGGCACAAGATGGTTTCATTAATGCACCAACCATTGAAGATGAACTATCTACATTAAAGCTGGCGGCATCTAAAGTATTAGAAAACGAATACTTCAGCTCAATTGAATTTGGTATGTCTTATAAAGAGCGCGAAAAAACAAAAGATTCGCAAGGCTTTTATATGACATTATCAGGATTTTCGCTTGCTAACCCAGGCATGCTAACTGTTCCAGAGCAATACCGGATGGGAAGTGTTGACCTAGGCTTTATTGGAATGGGTGACATGATTGCCTACGATGTTAATGGGTTAGTGAATGATGGTTATTATGCTTTAGTAGACCAAAGTTTAGCTGATACAAGTCACTTAACTAAATCGTGGACAGTAAAAGAAGAAATTACCTCAGCGTTTGTGCAAGCTAATATTAATGCAGAAATAAATGGCTTAGCATTAACAGGTAATGTGGGGGTACGTTACGTTAATACCGATCAGTCTTCACAAAGTAACGCTTTTAATATGGATGACGATGGTAATATATTTGTAACTCCTACAGATATTAGTCACGATTATTCACATGTACTACCAAGCTTAAACTTATCACTTGCGATTGATGAGCAACAAACGATACGTTTTGGTGCTGCTAAAACAATTTCTCGTGCACGCTTAGATGAAATGAATTCATCAGTTAATGCATCATATAATCAAACACCAGATGAAAATGGAAACTATTGGTCTGTATCGGGTGGTAATCCTAGTCTAGAGCCTAAAGAAGCAACAGGCTACGATTTTACTTACGAGAATTACTTTAGTGATGAGGGTTACTTCTCTGCAGCGTTTTTCTATAAAGATTTAACTCAGTGGATTTTTGACGGCACGTATGCAATTGATATGTCAGGTGTCGCAGATCCATCTACCGGAGAATTACCAGCAACATCATCGGGTACTGGCAGTGGTAAAATAAATGGCGGCGGTGGCGATTTATATGGTTACGAGCTTTCACTAGCGTTACCATTTAAAATATTCCATCCATCTCTTGAAGGTTTTGGTTTAATTGCCAGCCATACTGGTATTGAGTCTGATATTGAAGATCAAAACGGTAACGATTACGAGCTACCAGGTCTTTCGGATAAAATTCAAAGCTTAACAGTTTACTACGAAATGCATGGTATGCAATTACGTACCAGTATGCGCAAACGCAGTGCCTTTAAAGGTGATGTATATGGTTTAGGTTTTAACACTGAACAAGTTGATATTTTAGGTGAAACTATTTGGGATGTTCAAGCAGGTTATGACTTCTCTGAGGCCGGCATTGAAAGCCTTGAAGGTTTATCTGTTCAGTTTCAAGTACAAAACTTAACTGAAGAACCGTTTACGTCACTTTCTGGCGATAATGCTCTACAAGTACGTGACTACCAAGATTACGGTCGTACTTACTTGTTAGGCTTTAGTTACAAGCTATAATAAAAGTTGTGTGTAGAAGCCCTTGTGATTTGTTTTACAAGGGCTTTTTTATAGCTAGTTTATCAAACACTGATTAATACCAATTCGCTTAATTAAGTTTATTGAGCGCTGTATTAAAGCGTGGGCAATAATATGAAACCAATAAAACATGTCGTAATTGCAGGCGGTGGTACCGCAGGGTGGATAACAGCAGCACTGCTTAATAAAGTGTTAGGTAAAGTAATTAATATCACACTAATAGAATCATCAGCTATTGGTACGGTAGGAGTGGGTGAAGCAACGATACCGCCCATTATTCAACTTAATAACGCGCTGGGTATAAACGAGCAAGATTTTATTAATGCCACTAATGCTTCAATAAAATTAGGTATAGAGTTCGAAAACTGGAAAACGCCAGGGCATAGCTACATGCATGCGTTTGGCTCGTTAGGTAAAGATTTTCCCTTTTGCGATTTTTATAACTTTTGGTTAAAAGGTCAAATTACGGGTTGCGAAGACGACTTATGGGATTTTTCACTCAATTACCAAGTGGCTAAACAGCATAAATTTGCACCCCTCAATACAATTCCTAATACCCAACTACCTGGGCTGAGTTACGCATATCATTTTGATGCGACGCTTTACGCTGAATACTTAAAAAAGTTGGCTATATCGCGCGGTGTTAAACACATAGATGCAAAAATAAGCCATGTTGAACAATGCGATACAGGCAATGTTAAAAGCCTAACACTTGATAACGACAGTCAAATTAGTGGGGATTTATTTATAGATTGCACCGGGCTGCGTGCACTATTAATTGAACAAACACTAAATACAGGTTTTATTGATTGGTCTCATTACTTACCATGCGATAGTGCAGTAGCCGTACAAACAAAAAGTACTCATGAGCTTAAGCCCTACACGCGATCTATTGCACATAGTGCTGGTTGGCAATGGCAAATACCACTGCAAAATCGTATTGGTAATGGCCTTGTTTATTGCAGTAGATACTTGTCAGATGATGATGCTAAGCAGTTACGGCTAAAAAGCTTACCCGCTGAGCCAATTACAGAGCCCCGTATTATAAAATTCAAAACAGGTCGGCGTTTAAAGCAATGGCATAAAAATGTGGTGTCGGTTGGCCTCTCAAGTGGTTTTTTAGAGCCGCTAGAGTCAACCAGTATTCATTTAATTCAAACTGCGGTTACGCGTTTAATTAAGCTATTTCCACACAACGGTATTAGTGATGCGTTAGTAACGGAGTTTAATAAACAAAGCGTTATTGAATTAGAGCACATACGTGATTTTATTATTTTGCATTATAAACTCACCGAGCGAGAAGACTCCCCGTTTTGGCGTCAATGCATGCAAATGGATATACCAAATTCCCTTACCCATAAACTGAGTTTATTTAAACACACAGGCAAAGTAGTGCGGGAAGACGATGAGCTATTCGCTGAGGTTGCTTGGCAGCAAGTCATGATAGGGCAAGGGCTTATCCCTGATGACTATAACAGTATTGTTGATTCGCTAAGTGATGATCAACTGAGCGATTTATTCTCTACTTTAAAAACATTGATAAACTCAACAGTTGCGCAGCTACCAACTCACCAGAATTTTTTAGCCAGCATTAAAAAGGTATAACAATGCGATTTTTAAACACACTTTTACTAGTAAGCGCATGTAGCTTACCAAGCTTTAGTTATGCACTTAATGTAGAGCCTGCCAATTGGTGGGTCGGAATGAATAAAAATAACATTACAGTACTCGTGCATGAGCAAAATATAGCTAACGAAGAATTTAAATTAGATAAGTATAAAGGGGTTGAACTTAATAACGTAACACGTACCGACAACCCTAATTATGCTTTCCTTCATTTAAATATTAGCGATAACGCCAAAGCAGGAACGCTCAAGTTTAACAGCACTAATACAGCGCATAGCTTTGAGTTTCCTTTATTTACCCGAGATAAAAATAGCGCGCAACGCCAAGGTTTCACAAGTGCAGATGCTTTATATTTAATTAACCCAGATCGCTTTGTAAATGGCGACTCCACAAATGACACCGTTAAAAGCATGCTAGAAGCTGTAAATCCAGGTTTTAAAGGCGGGCGACATGGAGGGGATATTCAAGGTGTTATTAACGCATTACCGTATTTAAATAATTTAGGTGTAACACAGCTTTGGCTTACTCCAGTGCTTGAAAACAACATGCCAGATTACTCTTATCATGGTTACGCGATTACAGACTTTTACAACGTTGATCCGCGAATGGGATCAAATAATTTATACAAAACGTTATCAATAAAGGCTAAAGAGCAGGGCATTGGGCTTATTATGGATATGGTGCTTAATCACTTTGGTGCTGAGCACCCGTGGATGAAGGATAAACCAACTCAAGATTGGATTAACTTTAATGGGCAGTTTGAAAATGGTAAAAATGCCACAAGCCATGCGCGCCAAACAATTCAAGATCCACACGCAAGTAACTACGATAAACGCCAGTTTAGCGATGGTTGGTTTGTCGCTAGCATGCCCGATTTAAACCAGCGCCAACCATTATTAAATGAGTATTTAATTCAAAATGCAATTTGGTGGATTGAATACGCAGATTTAAGCGGTATTCGAGTTGATACTTACTCTTACTCAGACAAAGCATTTTTAAGTGATTGGACCAAGGCCATTATGGATGAATACCCACACTTTAATATTGTTGGCGAAGAGTGGACTTCAAACCCTGCAATAGCGTCGTATTGGCAGCGCGGTAAAGTAAATCAAGATGGGTATGTGTCAAGCTTACCCAGTGTGATGGACTTTTCGTTGCAAGAGGCGGTAATTCGAGCTTTAAATGAAGATGAAAGTTGGAGCACAGGCTGGGTTAAAGTATATCAGTCATTAGCTAACGATTTTTTATACCCAGACACCAATAACATTATGGTGTTTGCTGATAACCACGATATGAGCCGTTTATATACGGAATTTGGGCAAGACTTAGCTAAAACTAAAATGGCGATGACTTTGTTTTTAACAACGCGCGGCATTGCTCAAATATATTATGGAACCGAAATATTATTGGATAATACGCCGAGTAAAGATCATGGTGATATACGCATTGATTTTCCAGGTGGGTTCAAAAATCAAAACGCTAATGCGTTTACTGGAGTCGGGTTAAGTAAAAATCAGCGCGATATGCACAAGACTATAAGCACGCTACTTAACTTTAGAAAGCAAAGCCCGGCGCTTGCAAAGGGTAAGCTCGTTCATTTCAGTCCGAACAATGGTGTTTATAGTTATGTTCGCGTTAGTGATACGCAAACAGTATTAGTTTTTATGAATAAAAACAAAGTAACACAAAAGCATAATCTTGATTACATGCAAGAAGTTATACCAAAAAATGCCAATGTGCAGGCATTATTCACACAACACACTTTTAAACTAACTAACAGTATTAACTTAGAGCCAATGACTGCTACGGTATTAGTGATTAATACGCCGTGAATGTTTAAGTGAATACGTATGCAGCAACTGTATGGTTGCTGCAGATATCTTTAGTATAAAGCTATAACACTACTGACAAAAAGACACACAATGAAAAAATCAGTTTATGTACCCGCATTACTGTGTAGCGCACTTATAACAAGTGCGTGCTCAGACAATAATGAAACCGAACAGCAGCAAGCGCCTAAACAGACGCAAAATGAGTTAACAAAGCCTGTTGTATACCAAGTATTTACACGCTTATTTGGTAACACACAGACCGCGAATGTGCCCTGGGGTACAAAAGAGCAAAATGGCGTAGGTAAATTTACCGACTTTAACGATGCTGCACTTAAAGGTATTAAAGAATTGGGTACGACCCATGTTTGGTATACCGGTGTTTTACATCATGCGCTAGTGGGCGATTATACCGAGTATGGGATTACGCAAGACGACCCTGATGTAGTTAAAGGCCGTGCAGGTTCACCTTATGCAATAAAAGATTACTACGACGTAAACCCAGATTTAGCCATAAATGTGACTAATAGAATGGGTGAGTTTAGTGATCTGATTGAGCGCACTCATGAGCATGGCATGAAAGTGGTTATAGATATTGTACCTAACCATGTGGCTCGTAATTATAAATCAGTAGCAAAACCCAAAGGAATAAAAGACTTTGGTGAGCAAGACGACACCAGCAAAGAGTACGATAAAAATAATAACTTTTATTATGTACCAGGTCAGTCTTTTCAGGTTCCAACATCACAAAGCTATACAGTTTTAGGGGGTAATACTCACCCTTTAGCTGACGGTTTTTTTGATGAAACGCCAGCGAAATGGACGGGGAATGGCGCGCGTGCACCCAAGCCAGATATTAACGATTGGTACGAAACCGTAAGAGTGAATTATGGCGTTAAGCCTGATGGCAGCTATGACTTTCCTGTATTACCTAAAGAGTTAGAAAACCAAGATTATCGCGCTCATTATGCGTTTTGGCAAAATAAGGAACTGCCTAATAGCTGGTATAAATTTAGAGATATCACTCTTTACTGGCTTGATAAAGGCGTTGATGGTTTTAGGTACGATATGGCCGAAATGGTGCCGGTTGAATTTTGGAGCTTTTTAAATTCATCAATAAAAATGCAAAAGCCCGATGCGTTTTTATTGGCTGAAGTTTACAACCCACAAATGTACAGAGCGTATATTCAGCAAGGAAAAATGGATTACTTGTATGACAAAGTCGGCTTTTACGACACATTAAAAGCCATTATGCAGGGTAAGCAAGCGGCTAATACTATTTTTGCAGCCCAAAGCCAAGTGGCTGATATTGAAGCGCACATGCTGCACTTTTTAGAAAATCACGACGAACAACGCATTGCTAGTCCTGATTTTGCAGGTGATGCACGCTGGGGGAAACCAGCAATGGTCGTTTCTAGCTTAATGAGTCGCGCACCTACTTTATTATATTTTGCCCAAGATGTGGGGGAGGACGGATCTGAAAACGCAGGTTTTGGCACATCTACTCGCACCAGTATTTTTGACTATATTGGTGTACCAGCGCATCAAGCATGGATGAACAACGGCAAATTCGACGGCGCTAACTTATCGAGCGAGCAAGCATCACTTCGTGATTATTATAAATCAATAATGGCTCTTAATAGTTTACCCGCTGTTGTAGGTGGAACCATGTCAGAGCTTTCACTTAGCAATAGCGAACGCGTTGTTGGTTTTGTACGCTCGCTGGGACAGCAATCTATTTATGTTTTTAGTAATTTTAGTGAGGAGCCACAAATGGTATTAATTAATTTAACACCAGAGCAAGCAAATACCTTTGAGCGAAATAAACCGCTACACGACTTACTTGAACAAAATACGGTAAAGATCATCACTGACAAAGAAGTTACAAAGCTTATGCTTTCGCTAGATGCATTTAGTAGCGCAGTTTTAACTAATAAGGCTAATCATGAATAATCAAAATAATAATTATGACAGCAACAAACCAAATCTAAGTTTTTGGCAAATATGGAATATGTGCTTTGGCTTTTTAGGTATTCAATTTGGTTTTGCACTACAAAACGGCAATGTGAGCCGTATTTTTCAAACCCTAGGCGCACAAGTGGATGATATTCCTATTTTATGGGTTGCAGCACCGCTAACGGGCTTAATAGTGCAACCAATAATTGGTTATTGGAGTGATAAAACATGGGGGCGTTTTGGTCGTCGTCGTCCATTCTTTTTCATAGGGGCGGTACTTACTACTATCTCACTCTTTATCATGCCGCATTCACCAACTCTTTGGATTGCTGCAGGTATGTTATGGATTATGGATGCCTCAATCAATGTCACTATGGAACCTTTTAGAGCACTTGTAGGCGATAACCTGCCAGAAAAACAACGTGCTACGGGCTATGGCTTGCAAAGCTTTTTTATTGGTATTGGTGCGGTATTAGCCTCAGCGCTACCATGGATGATGACCAATTGGTTTGATGTAAGTAATACCGCTGCGCCAGGGCAAATCCCTGAATCTGTTAAATATTCATTTTATTGGGGTGGGGTCGTATTGCTAGTCGCAGTTCTTTGGACAGTTATGCGAACCAAAGAATATAGCCCTGAGCAATTAGCTGCTTTTGAAAACCACACTGCCAAGCCGACTAACACCGCATTAGTAGATATCAACTTCAATAAAGGTGCCATTATTTTTGTGGTGCTAGGTTTAGCAACCCTTGCATTAGTAATGGGTTTATCGCTTGAAAAAGAGTTATACCTACTTGCTGGTGGCTTACTAGCGTTTGGTATTGTGCAGTGGATAGCAAGCGCATTAAAGGCTGCTAACAAAATACAAGGCGGTTTTTACCAAGTAGTACAAGATGTATTTACCATGCCAGAGGCAATGAAGCAGCTTGCTTGGGTGCAGTTTTTTAGCTGGTTTACGTTGTTTGCTATGTGGATATACACCACAGCCGCAGTAACAAGCTTTCATTACGGCAGCAGTGATGCAACAAGTAAAGCCTTTAACGATGGGGCTGATTGGGTCGGTATTTTATTTGCAGCTTACAATGGCTTTGCGGCTATTGCCGCTATGTGTATTCCATTCTTAGTTAAAAAGATGGGCTTAAAAGGCGCGCATTGCTTTAACTTATTACTAGGCGCATTGGGCCTTGGCAGCTTTATGTTTATTCAAGACCCTAAGATGTTACTTATACCTATGATTGGGGTGGGGTTTGCGTGGGCGTCTATTTTATCGCTTCCTTATGCAATGTTAAGTAATGCACTACCGAGTAACAAAATGGGCGTGTATATGGGTATTTTTAACTTCTTTATTGTTATACCGCAATTGCTTGCCGCTAGTATTTTAGGGCTTATTTTACGCCACGTATTTTCTAATCAGCCTATTTACGCATTATTAATTGGTGCTGCATCATTCGTTGTTGCTGCAATTGCTGTAATGCGCGTTAAAAATTCAAACTAAGGGTCACACAATGAAAAAATATAACCTTATTACCACCGCTCTTTTAACTTTGGGTTTAACAGCCTGTGGTGCACAAAATACGAATAACAAAAATATTGGCGCTGCAGTTTCAGCAGCTCCTGGCGCACCAGGTGCTGAAGCATATTGGGCTTACGCGGGTAAAACCGGAATTGGTACTTCTTTTGAGCAATACCAAAACGGCCAATATAATAACAACGCTGCGACAGGTGAAGTATCAAAAGTATGGTTTTCAATTGCTAAAGGTATGATCACCGAAACTATGTTTGGACTCATTCACCAAGCTCAAATTAAAGATATGCAGTTTGTAGTAACCGGTAAAGATTTTACAGTCACTGAAGCTGACGACTTAGACGTTACAATTGATTACTTACATAAAGACGATAAAGGCAGACCACTATCGCTTGCTTACAAAGTAACAAGTACAGATAAGAAAGGGCGTTTTACCCTCGAAAAACACATATTCACCGACCCTGACGGACAAACATTGTTTGTACGCAGTATTTTTAATACATCACTTAAAGGCGTGAAAGCGTATGTTGCTGTTAACCCTTATATAAACAACAACGGCTTAGGTGATTTTGCAAAAACCTCTGAGCAAGGCTTAGTAGCATGGGAAGATGATAATTTTTTAACGTTGCAATCATCTACGCCATTCAAAATGCAAAGTGTAGGCTTTACAGGTGTGAGCGATGGCATCACCTCACTTAAAAAACAACACACACTAAGCAAAAAATATTCAAACACAGGCGATAAGGCCGGTAACGTCACTCTGCTGGCAGAGCTTGGTAATATCGATAGTAATACCACATTTGATTTAGCACTAAGCTTTGGTAAAACGCAGCAACAAAGCCAGCAACAAGGTGCACAGAGCTTATATAAAGGTTATCAAAATGTGCTTGACGCCTACAACGGTAAAGGTGAATCGCTAGGCTGGGAAGATTATTTACAAAGCCTTGAGCCATTAAATACAATGGTTAAGCAAACAGCCGATGAAGGTAAACTACTTTATACCAGTGCAATGGTACTAAAAGCGCAAGAAGACAAAACTAATGCAGGTGCGCTCATTGCCTCACTTTCTAATCCTTGGGGTGAAACTGTTTCAGCCAAAGAGGGTTCTACTGGTTACAAAGCGGTATGGGTTCGTGACTTTTATCAAGTAGCGATGGCATTTATGGCCTTAGGCGATACAGCGACTGCAAAAACGGCCTTCGAATACCTTGAAAAAGTACAAGTTACTAACAAAACTCCCGGTAACAATGGTGATACTGGATGGTTTTTACAAAAAACACATGTTGATGGTGAACTTGAATGGGTAGGGGTACAGCTAGATCAAACGGCTATGCCGATTATGCTTGCGTGGAAGTTACATCAAGCAAACGTACTAAGTGATAACGAACTTAAAGATTGGTACGCACGCATGCTAAAACCGGCAGCTGACTTTTTAGTTGATGGCGGAAGAGCTAAAATTTTATGGAACGACATGCAAATCACTCCACCCGCAACACAGCAAGAGCGCTGGGAAGAGCAAAGTGGTTATTCTCCCTCTACAACGGCTGCCGTTGTTGCTGGCCTTATAACAGCCAATGACATAGCAACACTCAGTGGTGATACTCAAAATGCAGATCGTTATTTAGCAACGGCTAAAAAGTACAACAGTGATATAGAATCGCAAATGTTTACCACCGAAGGTAATTTAAAAGGTGATAGCACCGATGGCGAGTATTTTATTCGTATAGGTCAAGACACCGACGCTAACTCTAATACTAAAATTAACGCCAACAATGGCCGTGAAGGTTTTAACAAAAAGCAGATTTTAGACGGTGGTTTTTTAGAATTAGTCCGCTATGGAGTAAGAAGTGCCAACGATTCAAGTATAGTTAAAACCCTGCCTGAGTATGACGACGAAACGCTTGAAGATAACTTACAAGTTAAATACAGCTTTAACTTTACCGATGGTAGCGGCACATTTGTAGGCTATCGCCGTTATGGCAACGACGGTTACGGCGAAGATGTAACCACAGGTACTAATTACGCCGAAAGCGGGAGCAACACGCCAGGCCAACGTGGTCGTGTATGGCCATTTTTTACAGGCGAACGCGGACACTATGAAATAGCGGCCGCAAACGCAAATAATACGCTAGATGATGCAAAACAAGCGGACATTAAAAATAGTTACGTAAAAGGGCTAGAGCAATTTGCTAATAGCGGAATGATGCTACCTGAGCAAGTATGGGATGGCGTGGGTGTAAATAAAGCAGGTTATGCGTTAGGCGAGGGTACAAACTCAGCAACACCTCTAGCTTGGACACATGCAGAATACATTAAGCTTGTACGCTCACTCAGTGATAAACAAGTTTGGGATTATTACCCTGTAGTTGCCGAGTCTCTTAATTAGGTTTTATAAAATTACGAAATATGAAAAAAGCTTCTATTTGAAGCTTTTTTTTAATTAAAATTAATTTTTTTTTGCAATAATGTGGGCTGAGATAAATCTGCTTTGAATATTTATGCTAACTAATCTCTATTATATGTTCTAGAAAGTCATAACTTATTTGTGTGATTTCTGTTTCTTCTTTAGATTTAGAGTCCTTTTTTGCTGATCCTAGTCTGTGTTTTTTGATGCTGTTTATTAGTCACGTAGATAAGTATGCATATTGGGGTTTGTGAATAATATGTTTACTATTCTATTTTTGGGTTTTATCTTTGTTTTTCTGTTAATTTATTGTTTTTGTTGACGGTTTTTCTGTTAATTTCAGTCGCATTTTGTTTGCAAGTTTGTTTTTGTTGTGTTATAAATTTGTTTCCCCTTATAGATTAAGGGGGATTAAATACTTTAAATAAGTAACCGTTATATAAAGTATTTGATGAAATACATAAAAAATAAAAATCTAATTATCTAGGGATAAATCAAAAATGAACCATAATTTTTCTAAGACATTTAAACGCTCATTCACTGCTGCAGCAGTTGCAATGACGTTAAGTGCGGCAATGCCAGCAATGGCGGATAACGTTAATGGCGCTATCAAAGGTAGCTTAACTGCTCAGTCAGGTGTTTCATTAGCGGGTGCATCAATAACAATAACAGATGACACGAAAGGCTATTCAAAAACGCTTATTGCAGATTCGAACGGCGAGTTCGATCTAAAACAGGTACCAGTTGGTAAATATAATATTGTCGTTTCTCAAGCTGGTTTTGACCAAGCTCAAGTTAAAGATGTTGTTATAGGAGTTGGTAAAACAGCTCTTATTGAAATTCCACTAACTACAGGTAATATCGAAAGAATTGCTGTTGTAGGTGGTTCTATTCGCGCAATAGATGTTTCTGCATCAGAATCTTCATTAAATATTAGCTCTGAAGAACTAGCGCTACTACCAATATCTCGCTCAGTAACTTCAGTAGCATTGCTTGCGCCTGGCGCAACTGAAGGGGACAGTCGTTTTGGCGACCAAGCTTCATTTGGTGGTGCTTCTGTAGCTGAAAATGCTTATTACGTGAATGGTCTAAATATGACTAATTTCCGTAATGGTCTTGGCGGTGCAACAATCCCATTCACAGCGTACGATAGCTTCCAAGTTAAGACGGGTGGTTATTCTGCAGAGTTTGGGCGTACTACCGGTGGATTAATCTCATCAGTTACTAAGTCTGGTTCTAATGATTTTCACTTTGGTGTTGAAACGATTTATTCGTCTGACTCATTAAGTGAGCAAGCTCCTAATTCACTTTATAAACAAAATGATCGTTGTGAAGACGCTGATGGGCATTGTATTGGTGATTTATATGTTAATAACCAAGACGACTATGACAACTCATTTGAAACAAGTATTTATGCTTCAGGTGCGATAATTGAAGATACATTATTTTTCTATGGTATTTACACTGCAAGAGATAATGACTACGAATACGGTAATGCATCTCAAACAGATTTAACAGTTGAAAAAGATGATGACCCATATTACCTAGCGCGATTTGACTGGAATATTAACGAAGATCATCAACTAATGCTTTGGGGCTTTAGTGACAAACGCACTTATTCAGAAAAAACAATTTCAGATCCTCAAGGAAATGGTAATTATACTGTAGATGGTGGTACAGCTTATCATAAGCGAGGCGGAGAAAGTTTTGCAGTTCGCTATACTGGTAACCTTACAGATGATCTAAGTATGTCAGCAATGTTTGGCCAAGTTAAGTTTTCAGAAACTGATTACTCAGACTTCGATGATTGTCCTACAGGTTATGATGCCGATTTAGGTGAGGATACTACATGTTATGTAAACTTTACTGTTGGTGAAAATGAAGATAAACGTGAGCAATTGCGAGTTGACTTTGATTACTACTTAAACGATGAGCATACGTTAAGATTTGGCTATGATTCTGAAACTAATACAGCTGATTCAACAACACAAAACTCTGGTGGCGTTTACTACTATTATCGTACATACGAAGAAGGCGCTAGACTGGCTAATGGTTATGTCTTACCTGAAGAAATGAAGACAACACGTGTACGCGATTATAAAAATGGCGGTTCGTTTGAAGTAGAAAACTGGGCTATTTATATTGAAGATCAATGGTCAGTTACTGAAGATTTAACATTAACATTAGGCCTTCGTAATGATAGTTTTACTAACTACAATGCAGATGGCGAAGAGTTTGTTTCTATTGATAACCAAATTGCCCCTCGTATAGGTGGTTCTTGGGATATTAATGGAGATGGCGATAGTAAGTTATTCTTCACTGCTGGTCGTTATTACCTACCGGTAGCAGCTAATACAAATATTCGTTTAGCGGGTGCAGAAACATTTATCCAAACTTGGTACGCTTTTGAAGGGTTAAATGCTGACGGTACCCCTGTTGGTTTAGGTACTCAGCTAGGTGACCCTGCTATTTCTAATGGTGGTGACGGTACTGCGAAACCATCAAATACCTTATCTGATAAAGATCTTGAACCAATGTATAACGATGAGTATATGATTGGTTATCAAGCAGCAATTAATGATGATTGGTCATGGGGTATCAAGGCTACTTACCGTGTTTTAGGTAATCAAATTGATGATGGTTCTTATATCTTTAGTGATGAAAATGGTGAATATTTAGGTGAAAACTGGTTCTTATTTAACCCTGGTAATGGCGCTACTTTCAATTTCGATCTTGATGGTGACGGCACCACTGAAGAATATAGCTTTAGTGCAGAAGAGTTAGGTTACCCGGATGCTAAGCGTAAATATGCATCAGTTGATTTAACATTAGAGAAAACATGGGATCAGGTTTGGTCTTTAAAAGCGCTATACACATGGTCTCACAACTATGGTAATACAGAAGGTTTTGTTAAATCTGATAATGGTCAGGATGATGCAGGTCTTACGCAAGATTGGGATTACCCTTATTTAATGGATGGTGCTAATGGTAATCTACCTGCAGATCGTCGTCATAACATTAAAATTTATGGTGCTTTTGCTGTTACAGAAGACTTCTTAATTGGTGCTAATGTTAATATCGCATCTGGACGTCCTTGGACTGCTTTAGGTCAAGGTTATACTCCAGATCCTGATCAATACCAATATGGTGATACTTACTATGTAGGTGACAAACGTTTCCCTCGTGGCAGCATGGGTACTACACCATGGACAGCACGTTTAGATCTTAACTTTACTTATAACCTTCGCTTTAACGATCAGAAAGTTCGTTTAGCTATGGATGTATTTAACGTATTTGATGCTGCTACTGAAACTCGTTACGACGAAGCTGCAGAAATAGCTGCTGGCGATGGAAATGCTACATTTGGTTTAGCTCAGTCTTACCAGTCTCCTCGTAGAATTCAATTATCAGCGTCTTACGATTTCTAATAGCTTGTTAGTATGAGTTAAAAGTTGTTTAATAAAAAAGCCTCGTTAGAGGCTTTTTTTATATCTAAATTTTGAGTTTTTGTGAGATATGAATAGATCAGAAAGAAAAGTGAAATGAATAGATAAAAATATACTGAATAAATTAGTGTCGTTGTAACTTCCAATTAAAACCGTTTATAAATTCTACTTTATTTTATCAGCCCGGCTCAGCTTGACTTTCTAGGAATGAGAATAGGAGGCAACAGGGTGCTTTGAACTTCTTCACCACGTATCAGTTTTAATAGGTTCTCTACTAACATTTGCCCAGCAATAGTGGTGTTTTGCTCTATTGTAGTTAGTGGTGGGTTTACATAACTTGCAATGGCTATATTATCAAAGCCGACTACCGCAACATCTTTCGGCACGTTAATATTTGCTTCTTTAAGTGCGCGTATAGCCCCTATAGCAATTAAGTCACTTGCAGCAAATAAGGCGTTAAATTTAATATTATTAGCAATTAGTGAGCGTGTGGCGTGATAGCCAGATTCTTCAGTAGAGATAGCATTAGCCATTTTACGCTCATTTATTTTAACGTTGTTAGCCAATAGCTCATCTTTAAAACCCTGAAAACGACTAAAAAATTCGGGGCTGTGATCAGAGGCGTCACCAATAAAAGCGCAATCAGTTCTGCTATGCGCAATAAAGTGCTCAGCGGCGAGCTTACCGCCACCGTAGTTATCACAACAAACAGTTAAATCGGGACGGTTATCTACCGTTGCACCCCAGCAAACAAACTTAGTATTTTGTTCAAGTAAGGTGTTAAATTTTGGTTGGTAATCAATGTAATCGCCATACCCGAGTAAAATAATGCCATCAGCTCTGTGGCTGTCTTCGTAGTCTGCTTGCCAATCAGCACTGGCCGATTGAAATGAAACTAATAAATCGTAACCTTCTTTAGCGCAAGCACGGGTAATACTGCCAAGCATGGCTAAAAAGAAAGGATTTATTTGGGACTCGTCAGAAGTAGGATCTTCAAACAACAATAATGCAAGTGTACTACTTTGTTGAGTGCGAAGGTTACTCGCATTTTTATCAACTTTATAATTAAGCTTTTTGGCTATATCGAAAACACGCTTGCGTGTTTCTTCATTAACAAGGTGGCTGTTACGTAAAGCGCGAGATACAGTCGATTGAGATACCCCTGCATAGTGGGCAATATCAAATGAGGTAGCTTTACCTTTCATTGTTACAACTTAATTAAATTGATAAATAATTGTGTCATTTTCGTTTATTGATGAATAATTTCAAGCTTTTTGTGAATTAACGTATATTTTTATTGATAAATTCCTGACACCGGTGTCATAATGTCAGTGTTTTATCATTTTGTTGTCAAAACGTATTCGCTGTCTATATCTTTATAGGCAGCATTTTTTACTGTGATAGCTACTTTGAGGTGATAGCTCAAAGTATAAATAACAATGGTACACCATTGTAAAATAATAAGCATGAGTCGCTTAACAAAAGAGATAATACTATGAGCCCAAACGCTTCTGCCCAATTTGATCCCATCTTAGTTGCTGATGTCGGCGGCACTAATGCCCGCTTTGCTTTAATAACTGCTTTTAATGAACAGACTAACCAATTTATAATAGAACACATTAATATTTTTCCTAGTGCCAACTTTGGTTCTCTTGAAAGTGCGCTCGAGCAATACTTACAAACAGTCCCACATATTGCACCCAAACGCGCATGTTTAGCCGTTGCAGGGCCAATAAAAGCCGGGCAAGTGCATTTAACCAATTTAGGTTGGCATTTTAGCGTCAGTGAATTTAAAACTCATTTTGATTTACAGCAACTTGAAGTCATTAATGATTTTGCTGCCTTTGCTTACGCTGCACCTTACTTAGATCCTAAACAAAACGTCATTGTTAAATCAGGTCAAGCTGATGATAACGCAAACATTGGTGTTATAGGTCCAGGTACTGGTTTTGGTGCCGCGTGCTTAGTTAGAACGTCTCAATCTACCGCAGTGCTAAGTTCAGAAGGGGGGCATATATCACTTGCACCTGTTAATGAACTCGATACTTTATTATTAAATGAGTTACGTAAAGATCATCCCCATGTTTCTATCGAAACAGTTTTTTCAGGTCCTGGCATAACGCATTTATACAAAGCAATGTCTGCGGTTAAGGGTGTAACAGCTAAAAATTTAGATGCCGCACAAATTAGCAGCCTTGCAAATAGTGGTGAATGTGATGTGTGTGATGCAACCTTAAACCAGTTTTGTGATTGGATTGGCAGTGTTGCCGGTGATTTAGCGGTTGTTTATGGCGCGTTAGGTGGATTATTTATTGGCGGTGGAATACTACCTCGTATGCAAGCGAGACTTCTTGAGAGTCGTTTTGTTGAACGATTTTCGCAAAAGGGTATTATGTCGCAGTACGCAGGACAAATCCCTGTAACACTCGTAACACAAGACAACATACCGCTTATTGGCGCTGCTGCGTGTTTACACAATAGCAAATAGGGCTTTGGTCTTACAGGTTGTATTTGGATAATGGACAGATGAAAAAAGTAACCATAAATAGTGTAGCAAGCCATGCAGGGGTTTCTAAAAAAACCGTCTCACGCGTGTTAAACAATGAGCCTAATGTAAGTGCCGCCACCCGAGAAAAGGTGCTTGCGGTATTTAAAGAGCTTGATTACACCCCAAATCCAATTGCACGAGGTCTTGCTCAAAATCGTAGCTTTATTATTGGCTGTTTATACGATAACCCAAGTAAAAGTTATATTACCCGAGTGCAAACGGGCGCCTTAGAAGCGTGTAAAGAAAACAACTATAATTTATTGATACACCCTTGTGAGTTTCGTGGTGAAGCACTTATAAATAATATTGAGCAATTACTACAAACTTCTCGATTAGATGGCATTGTGTTAACACCTCCTTTTGGTGATTTTGCTGAGCTTGCTTCTTTTTTAAAATCTAAAAAAATTCCTTATGCAAGAGTTGCTTCAGCTTTACTACAAGATGATTCAATTTCAGTGCGTAGTAACGACGAGCAAGGCGCATTTGAGATTACCGAGCATTTAATTAACCTCGGTCATAAGTCTATAGCCTTTATTAAAGGGCACCCGGATCACAGTGCCACGCAACAACGTTTTAAAGGTTACAGGCGTTCACTTGCAAGCCATGGTATAGAATTTGATGAGCGCTTAGTCGAGGAGGGTAACTTTAGTTATCACTCAGGTGTAGATAGTGCACGCAGCATATTAGATTTATCCCCTAGGCCAACCGCTGTATTTGCATCAAACGATTACATGGCGGCTGCCGTACTTAAATTAGCAACTCAGCGCCAATTAAAAGTGCCTGATGACATTTCAATAGCTGGGTTTGATAATGCGCCCATTGCACGTCATATTTGGCCTGGGTTAACAACGATTGCACAGCCCGTTGAAGAAATGACTAAACAAGCCGTAACGCAACTTATTTTACACATAGCTCAACCACAAGAGCAGCCGTATCAGGTAACGCTTGAGTCGCGCTTGATTACACGCGAGTCTACCTCAGCAATAAAATAGTGAGTTTAAAACACTTTCACAGTAGCCCGAATATGAGTGACGCTTATTCGGGCTTTTTTTACTCTGAACTTGCTAAAACATGGTTTGTGCCTAAAAATCAATTAGGTCATTATTCGGTCATGTTAAAATATTAAACTATTTTTGTTACCTGGGGTTGACACCGGTGTCATTGCTATGCGTTAATACAGTGACACCGGTGTCAGGGTTGTTGTGAGAGGCTCCCTGGTAGCGTACCTTTGAACGGGTAAATCAAAGATGCTCAGTACAGTTATTTACGTGGAGTCTTTAGTTGCTACTGAGCCTTTATCCTCTAACTAATAGAGATGAGTTAAATTATGTTACATCCTCGTATTCAAGAAGTTACCCAGCGCGTTATCGAACGCAGTAAAAATACCCGTCAAGATTATTTAGATCGCATTTCGCACGCAAAAAAACAAACAAGAGTTCGTGCCGGTTTAGGTTGCGGAAATATAGCCCATGTTATGGCTGCATGTAGCAGTGATGACAAAGCGCGCTTAAAGGCTGATGAGCAACCAAATCTTGCTATTATCAACTCATACAACGACATGTTATCGGCTCATGTGCCATACAAAGACTACCCAGATTTAATTAAAGACATTGCAACAAAATACGATGCTACAGCTCAAGTTGCTGGTGGCGTTCCTGCAATGTGTGATGGTGTTACGCAAGGGCGTGACGGCATGGAACTTTCACTTTTTTCTCGCGATGTAATTGCTATGTCTACAGCAATTTCTCTTTCGCACGATGTGTTTGATGGCGTTTTTTGTTTAGGCGTTTGTGACAAAATTGTTCCTGGTTTATTAATTGGTGCATTGTCGTTTGGTCATTTACCTGTGTTCTTTTTACCAGCAGGTCCAATGCAATCAGGTATTCCAAATAAAGAAAAAGCACGTATTCGCCAAAAGTTTGCACAAGGTTTAGTGAGCCGCGATGACTTACTCGAAGCTGAAAGTGCGTCTTATCACAGCGCTGGTACATGTACGTTCTACGGTACTGCCAATTCAAACCAAATGTTAATGGAAATAATGGGCTTACACCTTCCAGGTAGCTCGTTTATTAATCCTTACACTGAGCTTCGCGATGGCCTTACAGGTAATGCTGTAGAAACAATGCTCAAGCAGCTTACAGATGATAAAGAAAGCCCGTGTTTAGCCGATGTGATCAGCGAAAAAACGATTATAAATGGTTTAGTGGGTCTGCTTTCTACAGGTGGTTCTACTAACCATGCTATCCATATTGTTGCGATAGCAAAAGCTGCCGGCATTCAGGTTACGTGGAAAGATATGTCTGACTTATCAGAAGTTGTACCACTTCTTACACGTATTTACCCTAACGGATCAGCTGATGTAAACCACTTCCAAGCAGCTGGCGGTATGGGTTTCTTAATGCGAGAACTAGCAAGCGCTGGTTACTTACATACAGACGTTAAAACAATGCTAGGCGATGGTTTAGCACCATACATGACAGAGCCTCGTTTAGATAAAGACGATAGCTTGATCATGAGCGACTCAACCGGCCCAACTAAAGTTAAATGGGTAGATTGCCCAGCAAACTCGCACGATGAAGAAGTACTTCGTCCAGTGAGTAACCCATTTAGTAAGCAAGGTGGTCTGCAACTTCTAACTGGCAACTTAGGTAAAGCTGTTATCAAAGTGTCAGCGGTTGCTGAAGAACATCAAACCGTTACTGCTCCTGCAAAAGTATTTAGCTCACAAAGTGCTCTTCAAGATGCATACACTCGTGGCGAATTAAACCAAGACTTTATTGCCGTGCTAAAAGAGCAAGGCCCTAAAGCGAAAGGTATGCCAGAGCTACACAAGTTAACGCCAGTAATGGCAACGCTTCAAGATGAAGGCTTTAAAGTAGCCATTGTTACTGACGGTCGTATGTCGGGTGCATCAGGTAAAGTACCTGCTGCTATTCACTTAGCACCAGAGGCAGTAGAAGGCGGCATTATTGCTAAAATCCGAGAAGGCGATTTAGTGACGCTTGATGCGCCAAACGGAATCTTAAAAGTACACGTTAGCGACGAAGAGCTTGCTAAGCGTGAAGCAGAACTTAGCCTGCCAAGTGCAACATTTGGTACAGGTCGTGAATTATTTACTGGATTTAGAAATATCGTAAGCAGTGCCGATTTAGGCGCGAGTGCTTTTGGACTTGAATAAATATTAGCCATACTGGGTAATGAGGAACAAGTAATGAGTATTGAAAAAATCTTAGCATCGGCACCCGTAGTGCCAGTGGTTGTAATCGAAAAATTAGAAGATGCAGCACCACTTGCAAGAGCTTTATACAACGGTGGCTTAAAAGCCTTAGAAATAACACTACGTACACCCATTGCTGCAGAAGCTGTAAAGCTAATGAAAGCAGAAGTACCTGAAGCCTATGTAGGTACTGGTACGGTAGTAGATAAGGCAAGTTTTGATCTTTCGGTTGCCGCTGGTGCTGATTTTATGGTGAGTCCAGGTGTTAGTGATGAGCTTATTGCTTTAGCTAAAACATCAGATATACCATTTTTACCAGGCGCTGCAACTGCAAGTGAAGTTATGCAACTTGCGTCGCATGGTTTTAAGTATTTAAAATTCTTCCCAGCAGAAGCTGCAGGCGGAACAGCTATGCTTAAATCAATCGGTGGCCCATTACCACATATTACTTTTTGCCCAACTGGCGGCATTAGCCTAGCAACTGCTCCTAATTATTTAGCGCTTAACAACGTTATTTGTGTTGGTGGTACGTGGATGCTAGATAAACAACTAATTGAAAATAAAGACTGGCAAGCAATTGAAGCGCTTGCTCGCCAAGCAAGTGAACTTAAATAGGAGTCTAAAATGATTAATGTAGCAATTAACGGGTACGGCCGTATCGGTAGAAATGTTTTACGTGCACTTTATGAGTCAGCTCAAAACAGCGAAATTAAAATTGTAGCAATTAACGATTTAGCACCAGCTAACGTAAATGCACATTTAACGCAATATGACTCAGTTCATGGTCAATTTTCAAAAAAAGTAACACTTGAAAACAACACTATGCTAATTGGGGATGACGTAATTACGTTAACGCAAGAGCGTGACCCTGCAAACTTACCGTGGAAAGAGCTAAACGTAGATATCGTTTTAGAATGTACTGGTTTTTTCACTAAACGTGATGACGCCGCTAAGCACATTACTGCAGGCGCTAAAAAAGTAATCGTATCTGCTCCAGGTACTGGTTTAGATGCAACAGTAGTGCATGGTGTAAACAGCGATGTAATTAATGCTGACAGCAATATCATTTCTAACGCTTCTTGTACTACTAACTGTTTAGCGCCAATTGCAAAAGCAATTAACGACACAGTAGGTATTGAGCAAGGTAGCATGACGACTATTCACGCTTACACCAACGATCAAAACTTATCTGACGTATACCACCCAGATTTATACCGTGCGCGTAGTGCAACTCAATCTATGATCCCAACTAAAACAGGTGCTGCGGCAGCTGTTGGTTTAGTATTACCAGAACTTGCTGGTAAATTAGATGGTATGTCGGTACGTGTACCTACAATCAATGTTTCTTTAGTTGATTTTACGTTTATCACTAAGCGTGATACGACTGCAGAAGAAATCAATGCAATCATGAAAGAAGCATCAACGGGTTCAATGAAGAGTATTTTAGAATATAACGAGCTTCCGCTTGTTTCTATCGACTTTAACCATAACCCAGCGTCGTCTATCTTTGATGCAACGCAAACTAAAGCCAATGGCAAACTAGTTAAAGTAATGGCTTGGTACGACAATGAGTGGGGTTTCTCAAACCGCATGTTAGACCAAGTTAAAGCATTAGGTCAGTACTTATAATTGACCTTGTAAAAGTTTAGCTTTATCCAACCAAGCCACGCATTGCGTGGCTTTTTTGTTTGCCCAGCGAAGCTGGCAAACCCGATAGGCTGAAAGATGCCTTATTACCCTGACTAAGGGGAAGATAATCTGAATGGCAAGGGCGTCACTGGCCAACGGTGGGGTCTGAAGGAAG